>CAXBRX010000004.1:0-31428 GCA_963977835.1 uncultured Derxia sp. | reverse complement strand
ATTTGCGCGGCGCCCCGGCCCACGCACCCGTGGCCAATGCACCCGCGGCCAATGCACCGGCCACGGTCGGCGCCGAAGCCGGCGCGGTCAACGTCGCCAAGCTGCACTGATCGCACACCATGTCGCAATCCACTTCAACGACCGCGCCCGATCCGTCGGGCGACGCCGCCCCAGCCCCGAGCGCTCCGCCCGCCAGCCGTGGCGCAGCGCTGCACCATCCGCCCTTGCAAGGCGGCAAGCTCGTGCTGGGCACGCTGGCGCTGTCGCTCGCGACCTTCATGAATGTGCTCGACACCTCGATCGCCAACGTTTCGTTGACGGCGATCTCGGGCGATCTCGGCGTGAGTCCGAACCAGGGCACCTGGGTCATCACGAGTTTCGCGGTCGCCAACGCGATCTCGGTGCCGCTGACCGGCTGGCTGACCCAGCGCATCGGGCAGGTGCGGCTGTTCACCGCGAGCGTGCTGTTGTTCGTGCTCTCGTCCTGGCTGTGCGGCCTGGCGCCGAGCATCGAGGCTTTGATCGCGTTTCGCGTGCTGCAAGGCGCGGTGGCCGGTCCGATGATTCCCTTGTCGCAGACCTTGTTGTTGTCGAGCTATCCGAGCAACAAGGCCGGCACTGCACTCGGCATGTGGTCGATGACGACCCTGGTCGCGCCGGTGGTCGGCCCCTTGCTCGGCGGCTGGATCACCGACCACATCAGTTGGCCATGGATTTTTTACATCAATGTGCCGGTGGGCATCATCGCCGCGGGCCTGATCTGGTCTTTGTATCGCAAGCGCGAATCGGTGACGCGCCAATCGCCGATCGACGCGGTCGGTCTGGTGCTGCTGGTGCTCTGGGTCGGCACGATGCAGATCATGCTCGACAAGGGCAAGGAACTCGACTGGTTCTCGTCTGGCCTGATCGTGGGCCTGGCGGTGGTGTCGGTCGTCAGCTTCGTGTTCTTCCTGGTCTGGGAGCTCACCGAAGAACATCCGGTGGTCGACATCCGGCTGTTCGCGGGCCGCAATTTCACGCTCGGCACGGTGACGTTGTCGCTCGGCTATGGCCTGTTTTTCGGCAATGTGGTGTTGCTGCCTTTGTGGCTGCAGCAGACGATGGGCTATACCGCGACGCAAGCCGGCATGGCGCTCGCGCCGGTCGGTGCGCTGGCCATCCTGCTCACGCCTTTCGTCGGCCGCAATCTGCACAAGTTCGACTTGCGCGCGCTCGCGACGATCTCCTTCCTGGTCTTCGCGCTCGTGCTCTGGATGCGAGCGCAATTCAACACCCAGGCCGATTTCGGCACGATCATGATCCCGACCATCGTGCAAGGCGGTGCACTGGCGTTCTTCTTCATTCCGCTGGTCACGCTGGCGTTGTCGGGCATCGGTCCCGATCGCATCGCGGGCGCTTCGGGCTTGTCGAACTTCGTGCGGATCACCGCGGGCGCCGTCGGCACCTCGATCTCGACCACGCTCTGGGACGACCGCGCGGCCATGCACCATGCGCATCTGGTCGAATCGATCACCAACGGCAACAGCACGGTGAACATGACGCTCGCGGGCTTGCGCGCACAGGGCTTGAGCACCGAACAGGCGATGGCGCAGATCAACCGTTTGATCGATCAGCAGGCGATGACGATGTCGGCGACCGATGTGTTCTGGATCTCATCGCTGTTGTTCGTCGCGATGACGGCGCTGATCTGGTTCGCGAAGCCCGCGGCCCCACCGGCCGGCGGCGGCGCGGGCGGCGGGGCGCATTGAGACTGATTGCACCAAAATGCTGGGCTGATCAGGCGGCCGCGACGCGTTTGAACGCGACGCGCGCCGCGCTCAGGGTTTCGTCGAGGACTGCGTCGTCATGGCAGGCCGAGACGAAGCCCGCTTCATAGGCCGACGGCGCGAGGTAGACGCCTTCGTCGAGCATCGCGTGGAAGAACAGATTGAAGCGCGCGATGTTGCTCTGGCTCACTGCGCTCAGGGCTTGCGGCAGGGTGTTCGCAAAATACAGGCCGAACATGCCGCCGACCGCATCGGCGATGAATTCCACACCCGCGGCGCGCGCTTCGGCTGCCAAGCCTTGCGCGAGCTTGGCTGTTTGCGCGCCGAGCCGGTCATGGAAGCCCGGCGCCTGGATCAGGCGCAGCGTGGCGAGGCCCGCCGCGACCGCGACCGGATTGCCCGACAAGGTGCCGGCCTGATACACCGGCCCGAGCGGCGCCAGGTATTTCATGATCTCGGCCTTGCCGCCGAAAGCCGCGACCGGCAAGCCGCCGCCGATGACCTTGCCCAGCGTGGTGAGGTCGGGCGTGATGCCGTACAAGGCTTGCGCGCAACCGAGCGCGACGCGAAAGCCGCTCATCACCTCGTCCCAGATCAGTACCGTGCCGTGCTGGGTGCACAACTCGCGCATGCGTTGCAGCCAGGCCGGGTTGCCGCGCACGAGGTTCATGTTGCCCGCCACCGGCTCGACGATCACGCAGGCGAGTTCAGCGCCGTATTGCGCAAACGAGGCTTCGAGTTGTTCGAGGTTGTTGTACTCGAGCACCAGGGTGTTGGCGACGAATTCGGGCGGCACGCCGGCGCTGGTCGGGTTGCCGAAGGTCAGCAGGCCCGAGCCCGCCTTGACCAGCAAGGAATCGGCATGGCCGTGGTAGCAGCCTTCGAATTTGATGATCTTGTTGCGCCCGGTCGCGCCGCGCGCAAGGCGGATCGCACTCATCGTCGCTTCGGTGCCGCTGCTGACGAAGCGCACCTGCTCGATCGACGGCAACAGGCGGATGACTTCCTCGGCGATCTCGATCTCGGCTTCGGTCGGCGCACCGAACGACAAGGAGCCGTCGACCGCGCGCTTGACCGCGGCCAGCACTTCCGGATGGGCATGACCGACGATCATCGGACCCCAGGAACCGATGTAATCGACATAGCGCTTGCCGTCGGCATCCCAGACATAGGCGCCTTCGCCGCGCGTGAAGAAGCGCGGCGTGCCGCCCACCGATTTGAAGGCGCGCACCGGCGAATTGACGCCGCCGGGAATGCTGCGTTGGGCACGGGCGAAAAGCAGGTCGTTCTGGCTCATGATGAATTCAATGCGATGAAGAAATGGACGGCGCTGCAGGTTCGAGCAGCGAGCGGAAAGTCCGGGCGCGCGCGCTGACTTCGTCGGCGGTGGTCTGCGCATCGCCGAACAGATCGGAAATGACGGCGCAGGCATGCGCGCCGGCAGCGCGCACTTCGGCGCAATTGGCGCGGGTGATGCCGCCGATGGCGACGGTGGGCACGCAAAAGGCGCGCGCCTGCGCAAACAGATCGAGCGGTGCGCGCACCGCCTGCGGTTTGGTCGGCGAGGCGAATACGCTGCCGAAGGCGATGTAATCGGCGCCTTGCGCCACCGCGGCGCGCGCGCGCTCGAGGTCGGCATAGCAACTCGCGCCGATCAGCGCGTTGGGCAATGCGGCGCGTGCGGCGGCCAGATCGCAATCGTCGGCGCCCAGATGCACGCCGTCGGCCTGCACGGCGCGCGCGAGTTCGAGATCGTCGTTGACGATGAACAGCACGCCCTGGCTGCGGCACAGACGTGCGAGGCTGCGTGCAATCACGAGGCGTCGCGCGGCATCGCTCGATTTGTCTCGCCATTGCAACACGCGCGCGCCATGCACGACCGCGCATTCGCTGCGTTGCAAAAGGGTCGCGTCATCGAGCCCCTCGGGGGTGATCGCATACAAGCCGTACAGCCGGGCACGTGCTTGCGCACGGGAGTCAGTCATGCGCGTGCTCAGGACGACTTCGGCGTCAGCAAGGCGCCATGCGATTCCGCAGCGGCTTGCGTTGCGTCCGGTTCGGCCGCTGCTTCATCGGCTTCGGCCAGGTCGCGCGCCCAGAAGAAACGGTCGGGCAGGTATTGCCCCATGCCGGGACGAAAACCCGCGGCGAGCGCCTGCCAGGTGTATTCCTGGGCTTCGCGCACGGCTTCTTCCACATCGAGGCCGTTGGCGAGCAAGGCCGCGATCGCCGAGGCCAGCGTGCAGCCCGAGCCGTGATAGCTGCCCGGCAGGCGCTGCCATTCGTCGCTGCGGATCAGGCCTTCGGGGCCATACAGGCTGTTGACCACATTGGCGGTGTTTTCGTGCGTGCCGGTGATCAGCGTGTATTCGACGCCCATCTTGGCCAAGCGCTCGGCGCATTGCGCGAGGCTCAGTTCGGTATCGGCATCGTCGTCGCCGGCCGCGAGGCGGCGCGCTTCGATGCTGTTGGGCGTGAGCACCGTGGTGATCGGCAGCAGGAGTTCGCGCATCGCGACGATCAGGTCTTCGTCGGCGAAGCTATCGCCGCGGCCCGAGGCGAGCACCGGATCGACGATCAACGGAATGTCGGGGTAGTCCGAAGCGATTTCGGCGATGACCTGCAGGTTTTCGACACTGCCGACGACGCCGACCTTGAAGGCCGCGACCGGCACGTCTTCGAGCAGGGCGCGCGCCTGGTCTTCGACCCATTCGGCATCGATGACGAGAATGTCTTCGACGCCGGCGGTGTCTTGCACGGTGATGCCGGTGACCACGCTCAAGCCATGGCAGCCCATGCTGGCGATGGTGAGGAGGTCGGCCTGCATGCCGGCGCCCGAGGTGGGGTCGCTGGCGGCGAAGGTCAGGACCATCGGCGGAGAGGCTGGGGGCGTGGTCATGAGGGTCGGGGATCGATCGGATCGGGGCAAGGTGCGATGCGGCGCAGGTGCTGGCGACAGCCGGAACGCGTCATATCCGGCCACAACACGGCGCACTTCGTATGGAGTGCCGCCTCTCCTTCAAGGTAACATCGGCCGATTCTAGCCCAAGGCCCTGCTTTTCATGACCGAACCAAGCGCTACCACACGTACCTGGATGTGCCTCATCTGCGGATGGATTTACGATGAAGCCGCCGGCGCTCCTGACGAAGGCATCGCCCCTGGAACACGCTGGGAAGACGTTCCGCCCAACTGGACCTGCCCCGAGTGCGGGGCTCGCAAGGAGGACTTCGAGATGGTTCAATTGTGAAAAAAAACACAGTGCTAGCTGCTGAAGTTCAGAATCCACAAGAACCGAACATAGAATAGTCGTCCGCATGGTTAGCGGGCGCTCATTGCGCGCAGGCACCGCACACATGAATCCAACTTCCCCGTTGTCTGGCCTCAAAATCATGGTGATCGACGATTCGAGCACCATTCGGCGCAGTGCGGAAATTTTCCTGGTGCAAGCAGGTTGCCAGGTGATCCTCGCTGAAGACGGCTTCGATGCCCTGGCCAAGATTCATGATCACGCGCCCGATCTCATCTTCTGCGACATCCTGATGCCGCGGCTCGATGGCTATCAGACCTGCGCGTTGATCAAGAAAAGTCCCAAATTCCGCGACACGCCCGTGATCATGCTGTCCTCAAAAGACGGTTTGTTTGATCGAGCGCGTGGCCGTCTCGTCGGATCCGACGAGTATTTGACCAAGCCGTTCACCAAAGACAGCTTGCTCAAGACGGTGCAAGCCCATTCTAGAAAGGCCGCTTGAGCGCGATCTCACCCGTCGCGTTGGAGACAACCATGGCGTTGCGCAAAGTCCTCGTGGTCGACGATTCCCCGACCGAGCGATTCTTCCTGGCCGACCTTCTCACCAAGGGCGGCTATCACGTATTGACGGCTGAAACCGGCGA
Source organism: uncultured Derxia sp. (assembly GCA_963977835.1). Lineage (GTDB taxonomy): Bacteria > Pseudomonadota > Gammaproteobacteria > Burkholderiales > Burkholderiaceae_E > CAXBRX01. The sequence continues at coordinate 25,770 of CAXBRX010000004.1, read as the reverse complement.
AGAGGCGATCGCGAAAGCGCGCGCCGAGAAGCCGGATGTGATCCTCATGGACGTGGTCATGCCGGGCACCAATGGCTTCCAGGTCACGCGGCAGATCGCGCGCGATCCGGATCTCGGCCATATCCCGGTCATCATGTGCACCAGCAAGACCCAGGAGACGGACCGCATCTGGGGTCTGCGCCAGGGTGCCAAGGATTACGTGACCAAACCGATCAACGCAGACGAACTGCTCGGAAAGATCGCGGCGCTCGCTTAGGCGTCCGCTTCGTAGCCATGGCGCGTATCGATCGACGCAACAAACTTCGCGAGTTTCAGGAGCGTCTGGCGGCGCGGCTTGCGCAGGCCAAGAGCGCGCCGGTCGCCGCGTCGCGGCTCGGTTTCCAGATCGGTGACGATCGCTGGCTGATCGACCTGTCTGAAGCCGGCGAGATCGTGCCCGCGCAAGACATCGTGCCGGTGCCGCATACCTATGCCTGGTATCTCGGGCTGGTCAATGTGCGGGGCAACCTGATTTCCGCGGTCGATCTCGCGCAGTTCGGCGGCAAGGCGCCGACGCGCATCGAACGCGAAAGCCGGGTCGTGCTGTTTGGCCGCGGCCTCGAGTTCAATGCCGGTGTGCTGGTCACGCGCATGCTCGGCCTGCACAGCATGAAAGGCTGGACCGCCGAACCCGAAGCGTCGCCGCATGCCTGGCAAGGCATGTGTTGGCGCGACGACCAGGGTCAGGTCTGGCGCGAATTGAGTTTCGACGCGCTCGCTTCGGACGAGCGCTTTTTACGCATCAGTCCTCTATGAGTCCGGCCCGCGAGGGCCGTATTGCTGCAACAAGGTTATTCGGAGAACGCAATCATGGCTTTCAAGTTGCCTAAGCTCACTTCGAAGGGTGCCAAGAGCCCCAAGACGACGCTCGGGCCGGTAACGGTGATCGGCTCTCCTGCGACGATCGATCCCAACACGACCGTGGTCGCCCGCGTCGTGACGCGCGCCACCGGCCTCAAGCTGCCCTTGATCGGACATCTGCCGATCGACAAGCAGATCCGCATCCTCGCCACGCTGCTGGTCGGGTCGCTGCTGCTCGGCTTCGTCGTCGTCGTGGTCGACGTGAGCACCGCCGGCCGCGTGACGCGCAACATCGAACTGGCCGGCGACTCGCTCATGCATTCGCAACGTCTCGCGCGTTCGGCGCCGAATGCGCTGGCCGGCAATGCCGCCGCGTTCGCCCAGCTCAAGGACTCGCACGACCGCCTTGCGCAGAACCTCGAAGAACTCAGCAAGTCGTCCTCGGGTTCGGCGGCCGATCAACTCGCCAAGGTGAGAGAACGCTGGCTGTCGACCGACAAGGCCGCGACCGCGATCGTCCAGGACGAAAAGCTGCTGCTCTCGCTCGGTTCGACGCTGCGCAAGATCAACGACACCAACCCGTCGCTGCTCGACCTGAGCGAACAGGTGGCCGCGCTCAAGCTGCAAAACGGCGCCGGCTCGCGTGAAATTTCTGCTGCCAGCCAGCTCGTCATGTTGACGCAGCGGATCGCCAAGGGCGCCAACGAATTGCTGGCCGGCAACGCCGTGAACCCCGAAGTGGCCTTCCTGCTCGGCAAGGACACCAACACCTTCCGTGACCTGCTCAACGGCCTGATTTCGGGCAGCGACGTGCTGCGCCTGTCGCCCGCGACCGATGGCGAAACCAAGGCCCGTCTGACCGAACTGAAGAAGGAGTTCGAAGGCTTCCAGGAATCGATCGGCACCATGCTGTCGTCCTTGCAGAAGATCGTCGGCGCCAAGCAGGCCGAGCAACGCATCTTCGCCGAGAGCGAAGCCTTCAAGGACGACCTCGTCACGCTGCGCGACGACTACGGCAGCGCGCAGACCATGCGCGGCCTCAACTTCGTCTTGATGGCCCTGGCCGCCGTGCTCGCGCTGTTGTCCGCCGCGGGCATTGCCAAGCTCTTCCTCGATGATTCGCGCCGCCGCGCTTCTGAAGCCGACCGCCAGCGCGACACCGCGGAACGCCAAGAGCAGGAAATGAAGCGCATGAACGACCAGAACCAGGCGGCCATTCTGCGTTTGATGAACGAACTGCAAGAGGTGGCCGACGGCGACTTGACGGTCCAGGCCACGGTGTCGGAAGACATCACCGGCGCCATCGCCGACTCGGTGAACTACACCGTGGAAGAACTGCGCTCCCTGGTCGGCCGGATCAACAAGGCCGCCGAACAGGTGGCCGGCGCGTCCAGCCAGGCGGCCGATCGTTCGCAACAACTGCTCGCCGCGTCGGCCGCGCAATCGCGCGAAATCCGCGAAACCGGCGAATCGGTCCTGCGCATGGCCCAGCAGATCAATGAAGTGTCGGCCTCCGCGGCCGAGTCCGCGAGCGTGGCGCGTCAATCGCTGGTCGCTGCCGAAGAAGGTCAGCGCGCGGTGCAGAACGCCATCTCGGGCATGAACGAAATCCGCGAGCAGATCCAGGAAACTTCCAAGCGCATCAAGCGGCTGGGCGAGTCCTCGCAGGAGATCGGCGAAATCATCGAGCTGATCACCGACATTACCGAACAGACCAACGTGCTCGCCTTGAACGCCGCCATCCAGGCCGCGTCGGCCGGCGAAGCAGGCCGCGGCTTCTCGGTGGTGGCAGAAGAAGTGCAACGACTGGCCGAACGCTCGCAGGAAGCTGCCAAGCAGATCGGCGCGCTGATCCGCACGATTCAGACCGACACGCAAGACGCGGTGGCGGCCATGGAAAAATCGACGCAGGGCGTGGTCGAAGGGGCGCGGCTGTCCGATGAAGCCGGTCGTGCGCTGACCGGGATCGGGCAGGTGTCGCGCCAGCTCACGGGCCTGATCGAAAACATCTCGACCTCGACGTCCGAGCAGGCCGAATCGGCGGGCGGCGTGGCCAAGAGCATCGAAAAGATTCTGGCGGTCAACGAACAGACCACCGCCGGTACCGAACAAACCGCGCAATCGATTCGCGAGCTCTCGGCCCTGGCCGTCGAACTCAAGAATTCGGTCTCGCGCTTCCGTGTTGCCTGACCTCCCATAGCTTCAGTCGCTGGAGTCGAACATGAGTCGCCAAGGCACTTCACAGGCGTTGGATATCGGCCCGTTGTCGTGGGTCATCGACGAGGTGCGGGCATCGCTCGGCAACTCGATCGCCGCGCTCAAGGCGTTTGCTGGCAATAGCCACGACGCGACGCAGCTCAAATACGCCAAGACGCATCTGCATCAGGCGCACGGCGCCTTGCAGATCGTCGATCTCGACGGCATCTCGTTGATCACCGAGGAGGCCGAACGCCTGCTCGAACGCTTCGATGCCGACGCGAACGCCTGCGACGCGGCGATGGTGTCCTTGGTCGAACATGCCTTCGGCGGCCTGCTCGATTACCTCGACGATCTGCTGGCCGGCAGCGCCCACCAGCCGATCCGCCTGTACCCGCATTACCGCGATCTGCTCAAGGCCGTGCATGCCGACCGCATCCACCCGGCCGATCTGTTGTTCGTCGACACCAATGTGCGCGTGGCCGACGATGCGCAGCCCGAAACCGTCGAACCCGAACGCCTGGCGGCGGCGCGCGTGCGCTTCGAGCGCGGCTTGCTGCAATTCCTGCGCGATGTGAACCGCGATGCCGGCGTGAACGACATGGCGTTCGCCGTGCGCACCGTGCGCTCGGCCCAGCCGCGCGGCGCCGGCCGTTCGTTCTGGACCGTGATGGACGGCCTGCTCGAAACCCTGGCGGTGCCGGGCGCGGTCGGCACCGACCTCAATCTCAAGCGCTTGTGCGCGCGCATGAATCTTCAAATGCGCCGCACCATCGAAGGCTCCGGCGCATTGGCCGAGCGTCTGCTCAAGGATGCGCTGTTCTATGTGGCCGTCGGCAGTGCGCCGACGCCGATGGCGCGCCGGGTGCGCGAAGCCTTCGCGCTCGAGAACGCGGTGCCGCGCGATTACGAAACCACGCGCTATGGCCGGGTCGACACCCAGCTCATCAAGCGCGCCAAGGATCAATTGAGCGGCCTGAAAGCGGCCTGGGATCGCCTCATGGGCGGCCAGACCACCGAAGCCGCGAGCTTCCAGCGTCAGACCCAGTTGTTTTCCGAAGTCGCCGCGCAACTCGGCGAACCCGCGCTCGACGAAATCGCGCGCGCCCTGGCCGAGATCGGCAACGGCGTCGCACAAACGCGTGCGCTGCCGGCTGCCGCGGTCGGCATGGAAGCCGCCACTGCGGTGCTGTTCGTCGAGAACACGCTCGAAAGCTTCAACCGTCTCGATGCGCAATTCCCCGAGCGTGCGCGCCTGATCGCCGATCGGCTGCGCCGTGCCCAGGCCGGACAACCGGTCGACGAATCGGTCGAATGGCTGGCCGAGATTTCGCGCCGCTCGCATGAGCGCGCGACGATGTCGACCCTGGTCGCCGAAATCCAGGCCAATCTGCGCGCGATCGAACAAACCCTCGACGCCTTCTTCCGCGATCAGAACAAGCGCGACGGCCTCGCGACGACCATCCCGCTGATCGACCAGACCGCGGGCGCTTTGCTGTTGCTCGACCACCAGACCGCCAATGCAGCGCTCGAATTCGGGCGCGCCGCGATCCTGCGCTTCCAGCAACCCGGCTACGCCGCCGATCAGCGCGAGTTCGAACGCGTCGCGCAATCCTTCGGCGCGCTCGGCTTCTTCGTCGATGCTTTGCGCCAGCCCGATGGCGCTGCGCGCCCGGTGCTCGAATTCGATGCCCACGAAGGCGCGTTCATCGCGCGCATGACGGGCGATGGCGCGGCCGAAGAGAACACCACCGCGACGGTGCCCGAACTCGGCCGCACCTTCACGCGCACCGTGGCCACGCCGACGCAGGCGACCCAGCCCAAGGTCGATGCCGACGGCTTCCCGACGCTCGACCTGCCGGTCGACGAGCACGCCCGCACGCAGATCGCCGATTTCGCCGAGGAAGCGCGCCTGTCGGCGCCACCACCGGACGACGATGTTCCGTTGTTGATGCCCGAGATCGAATTCGACATGGGCGAGCCGGTCAGCTTCGACCGCCTCGATGTGACCAGCGTCGAACGCGAGACCCAGGAGCGCACGCACAGCGCGTTGGCGGCCTTCGACGCCGTGCGCGCCGCGCCGCATGACGAAGCCGCGCGCGCCAAGCTGCGTGATGAACTCACCGAATTGCGCCAGGGCGCCGAACTGCTCGACAACGGCAAACTGGTCAGCGCGACGCGCAATGCGCTGGCGATGCTGTCCGGTCCGCTCGACGATGCCGGACTTTCGGTGCTGGCCACCACGCTCGGCGAATTGCGGCAGGAAAAGCCGATCAAGGAAGCGCCTGCGCCCGATGCCTCCACGCTGGCGCTCGCGGCGTCCGACGATGCGGTCATCGATGCCGAACTGCTCTCGATCTTCCTCGGCGAAGCGCGCGAAGTGTTCGAGACCATCGACACCGCGCGCGAAAAAGCGATGGCCAGCCCCTCGAATCAGGAGCACCTGACCACCTTGCGGCGCGCTTTCCATACGCTCAAGGGATCGAGCCGCATGGTCGGCCTGCGCGTGTTCGGCGAAGCAGCCTGGGCCGTCGAACAGGTGTTCAACCTGTGGCTGTCCGAGGAGCGCGCGGGCACGCCGGCGGTCTTTGCGCTCGCTGGCAGCGCGCGCGAACAGATGGCCGAATGGGTCGAGCGCATCGAAGCCGGCGAGCACCGTGCAGTGCGCCCCGAAGCCCTGATTGCTGCAGCCGAACGGGTCAAGGCGGGCGAAGATTTTTTTTTAGGCGCTGAGGCAGGGGGAGACGAACCTCCCGTCTCAGCGACGACCACCCCCGACATCCCTGATGCGGCGACGGCCGCGGAAGACCTCGAGCAGGCGGCCATCGTCGAAGCGACGTTGGCCGAGCAAGATCTCGCGCCCGAGATTCCTTCCTTGAACACCGCGGTGATCGACATCCCGACGATCACCCTCGACGAGTCCGGTGCCGAAACGCACGCCACGGCCGCGCCGCTGGAGCCTGCCGCACCGGAATTGCTCGCGCCCGAACTCCTTGCGCCCGAGCTTCTCGATCTGCAGCGAATCGAGCCGGTCGCCGTTGCGGCGCCGGTGCAAGACCTTGCCGAACCCGAAGCGACCACGCCCGCGATCGAAGACGATGTCAAACGCATCGGCGATTTCACGATCTCGGCGCAGTTGTACGACATCTATCTGGCCGAAGCCGACGATCGCCTGGGTGCGCTCGAACAGGAATTCGCGGCCTGGCGGCATGAACCCACGCGTGTCGTGACCGAGCGCGCGGTGCGTTCCGCGCATTCCTTGTCGGGCTCGTCGGCCACGGCCGGTGTCGGCCCGGTGCACGACGTCGCCAATTTCCTCGAACGGGTGCTGGTCGCGGTCGAACGCGCGCCGGTGGAAGTCGTGCCCGAGGAATTCGACAAGCTCGATTACGTGCTCGATCGTCTGCGCGCGATGCTGCATCAGTTCGCAGCCGGCATCTTCCCCTTGGTCGAGCCCGGTGTGATGGCCGCGATCGACGAATTGCGCGTGGCCTGGCAGATGCGCCAGCAGACTCCGCTGCAATTGGTGGCGGTGCCGCCGATGGCGCAGACCGTCATCGATCCGATGGCGGGGCTCGATCTGTCGAAGGAACCGTCGTCCAACGATGAAGCGCCGATCGTGCTCGATGATCTGCTCGCCGATGGCGCGCTGATCGACGACCTCGCGATCACCTTGCCGTCGACGCTCGACGGCGCGCATGAAGCAGACATCGCCGCCGAGACGATCGAGGCTGCACCGGCCGAACCGGCGATCGAAGTCGCCGCGGTGGTCGAACCCGAAACCGTCATCGAAGCTGCCCCGGTCATCGACATCGAACCGATCGCCGAGGCGCAACCGCCGCTCACGATCGCGCCGGAAGAAATGCCGAGCATCGACGTGCCCGGCACCGAAGCGCTGCAGACCGAGACCCTGGGCGCCGAAGTGCCCGATGCCGAGGTGATGTCCGCAGTGGCGGGCGCGGCCGAGGAAGACGAGACCGCGCATCTGCGCGACGAGATCGATCCCGAGCTGTTCGAATTGTTTGCGGCCGAGGCTGGCGATTACCTGCCGCGCATCGGTGACAACCTGCGCAGCTTGATCGCCGAACCCGGCAACGAGGCTGCGCTGTCCGAGTTGCTGCGTGGCCTGCACACGGTCAAGGGCAGTGCGCGCATGGCCGGCGCGATGCGCCTGGGCGCACGCCTGCACGACATGGAAACGCGTGCGGAAGTCGCGCATGAACAACCGAGCGCGGTGCTGTACGAATCCTTGCTCGCGCGCTTCGACGATGCTGTGTCCGCATTCGAAGCCTTGCTGCAAACCGGCGGCGCCGAACCGGCAGCCGCGGCGCCGACGGCCGAGCCGCTGGTCGCCGAAGTTGCACCGGAACCCGAGCCCGTACCGGCTCCCGTCGTCGAGCGCCAGGACCCGACTGCGACGCTGCCCGCGCTGCGTCCGTCGCGCATGGCGGCCGCGGTGTCCAACCTCGGCGAAGGCGCGTTGTCCATCGTGCCCGAAGGCCGCGCCTCGACCCTGGTCGAACGCCAGCGTGCCAAATCGGGCGCCTTGGTGCGCGTCAAATCCGAAGTGCTCGACCGTCTCGTCAACCAGGCCGGTGAAGTCGCGATCGCGCGTTCGCGGCTCGAGAACGACATCAGCGGCGTGCGCGGTTCCTTGGGCGAATTGACGGAAAACGTCGGGCGCTTGCGCATGCAATTGCGCGAGATCGAGATCGCGGCCGAAGCGCAGATGCAAAGCCGCCTCGAAGCGCAACGTCAGCATGCCGAAGAATTCGATCCGCTCGAGTTCGACCGCTACACGCGCTTGCAGGAACTCACCCGCATGATGGCCGAGTCGGTGAACGACGTGGCCATGGTGCAGCAAAACATCGTGCGCAGCCTCGAAGGCGCCGGCAAGGACTTGACCAGCCAGGCGCGCCTCACGCGCGACTTGCAGCAAGACCTCATGCGCGTGCGCATGGTGCCCGTCGATTCGGTGTCCGACCGTTTGTATCGCGTGGTGCGCCAGTCCGCCAAGGAAACCGGCAAGCGCGTCGCGCTCGGGATCGTCGGCGGCAATGTCGAGCTCGACCGCGGCGTGCTCGAACGCATGGTCGGCCCGTTCGAACATGTGCTGCGCAACGCGGTCGTGCACGGCATCGAATCCAAGACGGTGCGCACAGCCAACGGCAAGGCCGAAGGCGGCAACATCACGCTGACGGTGCGCTATGAAGGCAACGAGGTCTTGATCGAATTCGTCGATGACGGCGCCGGTCTCGATCTGGCCCGCATCCGCGAACGTGCGGCGGCGCACGGCCTCTTGGCCGCACCCGATGCGGCGACCGATGCCGAGGCCGCAGCGTTGATCTTCCAGCCCGGATTCTCGACCGCGAGCGAAATCACCGAACTCGCCGGCCGCGGTGTCGGCATGGACGTCGTGCGTTCCGAAGCCGGTGCGCTCGGCGGCCGGGTCGAGGTCGAAACCGCCGCGGGACGCGGCACGCGCTTCTCGATCCGTCTGCCCTTGACGCTTGCCGTCACCCAGGTGGTGCTGGTGCGCGCGGGCGGCCGCATTTATGCGCTGCCTTCGGTGCTGATCGAGCAAGTGCAACAGTTGCGCCCGGCGCCGCTCGCCACCGCCTACAACGACGGCAGCCTGAGCGTGCTCGGCGAGCGCGTCGAGTTCGTCTATCTGCCTTTCCTGCTCGGCGACCATGTCAGCGTGCCGGTCGCGCAGCGGTATTCGCCGATCGTCGCCTTGCGTTCGGGTGGCCGGCGCGTCGCGCTGCATGTCGACGAAGTGATCGGCAACCAGGAAGTCGTGGTCAAGAACATCGGGCCGCAGCTCGCGCGCATGATCGGCATTGCCGGTGCGACGGTGCTCGGTTCGGGCGACATCGTGCTCATCCTCGACCCGGTGCAACTCGTGGGCCGCGTGCAATTGCAGCGCACCCAGCCGGCTTTGTCGGCCACTGGCGCGGTGGGCGAGATCGTCGAAGGCGCCAAGCCGCCGCGCACCGATGTCGGCGGCATGTCGCATGCGCCGGTGGTCATGGTGGTCGACGATTCCGTCACCGTGCGCCGCGTGACGCAGCGCTTGTTGTTGCGCGAGCGTTATCAGGTGGTGCTCGCCAAGGACGGTGTGGACGCGCTCGAACAAATGCAGGATTTCGCGCCCGACATCATGCTGGTCGACATCGAAATGCCGCGTATGGATGGCTTCGACTTGACCCGTAACGTGCGCAGCGATCCGCGCTATAAAGACGTGCCCATCGTCATGATCACTTCGCGCACCGCCGACAAGCACCGCAACATGGCGATGTCGCTCGGGGTCAATGTCTATCTCGGCAAGCCCTACCAGGAAGAAGAACTCCTCGCGACCATCCGCCGCTTCGTCGGCGAGCATGTGCAGGACGCGACTTCGCTGTAAAGCCTCGCAATCGCAGACAGCACGCACGGCAGCTTCGGCTGCCGTGCGCGTTTTCAGGCCGCGCCCGCGTAATCGTTCTGGCGCCAGGCCTCGAACACCACCACCGCCACCGCGTTCGACAGATTGAGGCTGCGGTTGTCGGGGCGCATCGGCAGCTTCAGCCGGTTCGCGTCGGGAAAACGTTCGCGCAAAGCGGGGTCCAGTCCGCGCGTCTCGCAGCCGAAGACGAAGACATCGCCGGGCTCGAAGCGCACCTCGGCCACGCGGTGCGTCGCATGCGTCGTCATGGCGAACATGCGGCGCGGATCGGGGCGCGCATCGGCGAGGTAAGCATCCCAATTCGCATGCACGCGCATCGTTGCGTACTCGTGGTAATCGAGGCCGGCGCGGCGCAATTGTTTGTCGTCGATGCGAAAACCCAAGGGCTCGATCAGATGCAATTGCGCGCCGGTATTCGCGCACAGGCGGATCACATTGCCGGTGTTGGGCGGAATTTCGGGGTTGACCAATACGACATGGAACATGGGCTTCAATCCAAAGGGGTGCGCAAGGCCGCGAGGCCGATCACTTCGGCCGCGCCGGCCGCCTTGAGCGCATGCGCGGCGGCGTGCATGGTCGCGCCGGTGGTCATCACATCATCGACGAGGCCGATGCGCAGACCCTCGAGGCGGCGGGTGGCGGCGAACGCGCCGTGCAACGCTTGTGCGCGCGCGGCGCGATCGAGTTGCGTGGCGGCGGGCGTGTGCACGAGGCGGCGCAAGACATCGAGATCGACCGGCAACCCGCATGCATCGCCAAGGCTGCGCGCGATCAGGGCCGATTGATTGTAGCCGCGCTCGGCCAGCCGCTCGCGGCTCAACGGCACCGGGATCAGGCAATCGATGGCGGGCAGGGCGGCGCGCACGAGCGCATCGCCGAGCAGCACGCCGAGCGTGGTCGCCGCATCGGCGCGATGCGAAAACTTGAGCGCGAGCGCGATCTGCTCGTATGGCGGCGCATACGGCGCGGCGCAGACCGTGTGCTCGAAAGCCGGCGTGTGTTGTTGGCAATGGCGGCAAAGCCCGGCCGCCGCGCTCAAGGCATGCGCGCAGCAACTGCAACGCCAGCGCTGGCGTTCGAGGTCTGCGGTGCGCGTGCGGCAGGCGGCGCACGGGTTGGCGCCCGGCGTGCCGCACAAGCTGCAAAGGCTGCCGAGCACGGCATCGGCCGTGGCACTCCACCAGGCGCGCATGCGCTGCGTGCTGTCGGCACCGGCTGCCGCGCGCCACCAGGCGGGGCGCTGTGCGGCGTCCGGTGCTGGCTGGGGCGAGGGCGGATCGGTGGGCGGCGTCATGAGCGCGAGGTGAGGATGACGAGGTGAGGCGGGGTGAGCGCGGCCCACGCGACGATGCGGGCCCCGGGCGGGCCCCGGGTGCTGTGGCACCATGATAAGCACACCGCTCATTTTTGCCCCATGTCTTCTGCCCACGCCACCAGCCTGCGCGCCATCCAGCGCCAATTCGATCGCCGCGTCACGCGGTTTCGCGAACACGACTTCTTGTTCCGCGAAGCGCAGACGCGCATCTTCGAGCGGCTCGATCTGGTGCGCGCCGATCCGGCGCAAGTGCTCGATCTGGGCTGCGGGCAAGGGCGCGAGCTCGATGCCTTGGCGCAGCGCTTCCCGCAAGCGCGATTGGTCGGCGTCGATGTCTCGGGCCGCGCGCTCGCGGCCGCGCGTGCGCAATGGCGCGGTCCGCGCTCGGCCTGGTGGCGCGATTGGCTGGGCAAGCGCGCGCAACGGCTCGACCTCGTGCAGGCGTCGTTCGCGGCCTTGCCGTTTGCCGATGCGCAATTCGACATGCTGTATTCGAACCTCGCGCTGCATTTCACGGCCGACACCTACGCCACCTTGCTCGAATGGGCGCGCGTGAGCCGCGAAGGCGGCTTGTTGATGTTCTCGTGCTTCGGCCCCGACACGCTCAAGGAAGTGCGCGCCGCGATGGCGCAGGTGCTCGCCACGCCGGCCGTCATTCCTTATGAAGACATGCACGACCTCGGCGACATGCTGTTGCAAGCCGGTTTTGCCGATCCGGTCGTCGACATGGAGTACCTGACGTTGACGTATCGCGACGTCGATACCTTGCTGCGCGAGCTGCGCGCGGTCACCGGCAACCCGCTCGTTGCGCGCGCACATGCGCTCGGCGGACGCAAGCGTCTGCAAGGATTGCGCGCCGCACTAGAGGCCCAGCGCGGCACCGATGGTCTGTTGCGCGTGACGATCGAACTCGTCAATGGCCATGGCTGGCGCGCCGCGCCACGCCAGCACAGCGCACGTGCCGCCGATGGCGCAAGCATCACGCATGTGCCGCTCGATCGGCTCAAACGCCAGCGCACCGACCGCGGTCCGGGCGTCTGAAAAACGGCGCGCACCGCCGCGCCGCACCAATATCATCTGAATGGTCTTTGTGTTGATGTAGATCAAGCGCGCGACCTATACTCGTCGCGCATCGTCGTCATTGCTTGATCTGCCTCATGTTTGGCGGGCCTGCCAGGGCGCGGTGTACGCACCCGCCAGGCGTTTTGCGAGCCGGTGGGCGACGGATAAGACCAACGCGGCGCAGCCTCACGAGCCCTAAGATGAAACGCCTACTCCTCATCCTTGCTTTGCTTGGTGGTCTCGCTTCGGCCCACGCCGACGATGGTATCCAAAGTCGCTACAACTTCGCGCCGCCGGTCACCGGCATCGCACGCGACATCTACGACCTGCACACCTATGTGATGGTCATCTGCGTGCTGATCTTCCTGTTCGTCGTCCTCTGGATGGCGATCGCGATCATCCGGCACCGCAAGTCGATCGGACATCAGCCCGCACAGTTTCATGAAAGCACCACGGTCGAGATCATCTGGACCGTCGTGCCCTTCCTGATCGTCGTTGCGCTCGCGGTGCCGGCCACCAAGACCGTGGTCGCGATGAAGGACACCACCGGTGCCGAGCTCACGATCAAGGCCACCGGCACCCAATGGAAATGGGGCTACGACTATCTCAAGGGCGAAGGCGAGGGCATCGCGTTCTATTCTGCGTTGTCGACGCCGGCCGCTCAGATCGGCGCGCCGGGCGTGGCACCGACCGAAGCGCGCGGCCCCAACTATCTGATCGAGGTCGATCATCCGCTCGTGGTGCCGGTCGACACCAAGGTGCGCATCATCACCACCGCGACCGACGTCATCCATTCGTGGATGGTGCCCGCCTTCGGCGTGAAGCAGGACGCGATTCCGGGCTTCGTGCGCGACACCTGGTTCAAGGCCGAGAAGGTCGGCACCTACCGCGGCCAATGCGCCGAGTTGTGCGGCAAGGACCACGCCTTCATGCCCATCGTGGTCGAGGTGAAATCCAAGGAGGATTACCGCGCCTGGGTGGCCGCCAAGCAGAAAGAACTCGCGGGTGCGCACGATGACCCGAACAAGACCTGGACGCTGGCCGAGTTGAGCACGCGCGGCGAGCAGGTGTTCAAGCAGACCTGCATCGCTTGCCATCAGGCCGATGGCCGCGGCATCCCCGGCAGCTTCCCTGCGCTCGACGGTTCCAAGGTCGTGCTGGGTCCGCCCGAGCAACAGATCCGCACCGTTCTCAACGGCGTCGTGCGCGACGGCCGCCAGACCGCGATGGTGTCGTGGAAGCAATTGTCCGACACCGATCTCGCGGCGGTGATCACCTATACGAAGAACGCGTGGAGCAACCACGTCGGCGTCGAAGTGCAGCCGCGCGATGTTGCGGCCTTGCGCGCGGCGAATTGAGCGCGGGCCGCGCGAGCGCCTGGCGCCGCGGCGTTTTGACCGTTCGCACGTAGCAGCGGATTTTTGGAGAGACACCCATGAGTGCAGTTCTGCCGGGTCATAGCACGGGTCACGAGCACGGCCACGACGCACACGATGCGCACGGCCATCCGCACGGTTGGCGGCGCTGGCTGTTCGCGACCAACCACAAGGACATCGGCACGATGTACTTGATCTTCTCGTTCACGATGCTGCTCGAAGGCGGCACGCTCGCCTTGCTGTTGCGGGCCGAGCTGTTCCAGCCCGGGCTGCAGATCGTGAACCCCGAGCTGTTCAATCAGCTCACGACCATGCACGGCTTGGTCATGGTGTTCGGCGCGATCATGCCGGCCTTCGTCGGGTTCGCGAACTGGATGATCCCGATGCAGATCGGCGCGGCCGACATGGCCTTCGCGCGCATGAACAACTTCAGCTTCTGGCTCATGGTGCCGGCGGCATTGTTGCTCACCGCCTCGTTCTTCGTGCCCGGCGGTGCCACCGCTGCGGGCTGGACGCTGTATGCGCCGCTCTCGGTGCAGATGGGCGTGGGTATGGACATGGCCATCTTCGCCGTGCACATCCTAGGCGCGAGCTCGATCATGGGCTCGATCAACATCATCACCACCATCTTGAACATGCGCGCGCCGGGCATGACGCTCATGAAGATGCCGATGTTCGTCTGGACCTGGCTCATCACCGCCTACCTGCTCATCGCCGTGATGCCGGTGCTCGCGGGCGCCATCACCATGGTGCTGACCGACCGCCATTTCGGCACCAGCTTCTTCAATGCCGCAGGCGGCGGCGACCCGGTCATGTACCAGCACATCTTCTGGTTCTTCGGCCATCCCGAGGTCTACATCATGATCCTGCCCGCGTTCGGGATCATTTCGCATGTCATCCCGGCCTTCGCGCGCAAGCCTTTGTTCGGCTACAGCTCGATGGTCTATGCGACCGCCTCGATCGCCATCCTGTCGTTCATCGTCTGGGCCCACCACATGTTCACCACCGGCATGCCGGTGACGGGCCAGCTGTTCTTCATGTATGCCACCGCGCTCATCGCGGTGCCCACGGGCGTCAAGGTGTTCAACTGGCTCGCCACGATCTGGCGCGGCGCGCTCACCTTCGAAACCCCGATGCTGTTCGCGCTCGGCTTCATCTTCGTGTTCACCATGGGCGGGCTCACCGGCGTCATCTGCTCGGTCGCGCCCATCGACATCCAATTGCAGGACACCTATTACGTCGTCGCGCATTTCCATTACGTGCTGGTCGCGGGCTCCTTGTTCGCATTGTTCGCGGGCGCGTATTTCTGGCTGCCCAAATGGTGCGGCCGCATGTATGACGAAACCCTCGGCAAATGGCATTTCTGGTGCTCGCTGATCTTCTTCAACGTCACCTTCTTCCCGATGCATTTCCTGGGCCTTGCCGGCATGCCGCGCCGCTATGCCGACTACGCGCCGCAATTCACCGACTTTCATCAGATCGCGACCGTCGGCGCCTTCGGCTTCGGCCTGTCGCAATTGATCTTCCTGTGGGTGGTGCTCAAGGCCTGGGCCTTCAAGCGCGGCGAAGCCGCACCGGCCCAGCCCTGGGACGGCGCGACCGGCCTCGAATGGACGCTGCCGTCGCCCGCGCCCTATCACAGCTTCGAAACGCCGCCGCAGGTGCATTGAGGAGCACGCCATGCAAACGCATTCGCACATGGCCGATCAGGCGCACGACGATCTGCGCGAAGTCCGCCAGCGCCAGCAGGTGCGGCGCACCGCCTTCATCCTCGCCTCGGTGGCCGCGGCTTTCTTCATCGGCGTGATCGTGCGGCGCTGGTGGCTGGGTGGCTGACATGGCGCAGCTCAGCGAGCACGAAGACGGCGAAGACGCCCCCGCGTCCAACGGCACGATGCTGCGCAAGCTCGCCGTGATGGCGCTGGTGATGTTCGGCTTCGGTTACGCGCTCGTGCCGTTCTATCAACGCATCTGCGAAGTCACGGGCGTGAACTTCCTGACCGGCCGCGACCCGCAGGCCGAGCGCTTTGCGCAGAACACCCAGGTCGACCGCTCGCGCGTGGTCACGGTGGAATTCGATGCCAACAGCCGCGGCCCCTGGACCTTCAAGCCCGAACGCAATGCGCTCGATGTGCATCCGGGCGAACTGGTCACGATCGAATACGACATCACCAACCATGCCGCCCTGGACATGACCGGGCAATCGATCCCGAGTTATGCGCCCGCGCAGGCGGCGCGGTATTTCCGCAAGCTCGAATGCTTTTGCTTTCGCCAGCAGACTTTGCCGGCCCAGAAGACGCGGCGCTTTCCGGTGGTCTTCGTCGTCGATCCCGATCTGCCGCGCGACATCCGCACCATCACTTTGTCGTACACGTTCTTCCAGATCCCGGGTGCGCAGGCCGAAGCGGGCGCAGCGCGCGTGCTGGCCGCCGCCAAACCTGATGCCACCCGCGTTCGCTGACCGCCCATGCACACCATGACCGAGCCCCCAACCCAGCCGCGCCCGCCGCGCGCGAGCTTTGCGCAGACCGTCAAGGCCGTCGCCTGGTCCTTCTTCGGCGTGCGCCGCGGACGTGATCACGACGCCGACATGTCGCGCCTGAATCCGATCGTCGTGATCGCGACCGGCATCGTCGCCGCGATCGTGTTCGTGTTGACTTTGCTGACGATCGTTCGTTGGGTCGTCGGCCATTGAATGCCCATGCAGCCCAAGACCAGGGGAGATTTTCGATGAGTGCTGCCACCCAACCCGCCAAGGCGCCTTACTACTTCGTTCCGGCGCCTTCGCGCTGGCCGGCCGTCGGCTCGTTTGCGATGCTGCTCGTCCTCAGCGGCGCGGTGCTCACCGTCAACGCCCACACCTCGGGCCCGTGGGTGCTGGCCGTCGGCCTGCTGGTGCTCGCCTACATGCTGTTCGGCTGGTTCGGCCAGGTCATCGGCGAATCGCAGGCGGGCGCTTACAACAAGCGCGTCGACACCTCGTTTCGCTGGAGCATGAGCTGGTTCATTTTTTCCGAGGTGATGTTCTTCGCGGCCTTTTTCGGCGCGCTGTTCTATGCGCGCACCTTCTCGGTCCCGTGGCTCGCGAGCGTCGATTCGCGCGCCGTGCTTTGGCCCAATTTCACGGGCGCCTGGCCCAATGCCGGCCCGGCCGGCACCGTGGCGCCGTTCGAGGTCATGACGCCGTTCTGGATTCCGACCATCAACACCGCCTTGCTGCTCACCTCGGGCGTCACGATCACCTGGGCCCACCATGCCTTGCGTGCCGGGCATCGGCGCGCGCTCATCGCGGGCTTGTTCCTCACGGTGGTGCTGGGCGCGATCTTCCTGACGCTGCAAGCGCATGAATACGCGCATGCCTATGCCGAGCTCAACCTCAAGCTGACTTCCGGCATTTACGGCTCGACCTTCTTCATGCTGACCGGCTTCCACGGCTTTCACGTCACGCTGGGCGCGATCATGCTCACGGTGATTTTGGTGCGTGCGATCCGCGGGCATTTCACGCCCGACCATCATTTCGCGTTCGAGGCCGTGGCCTGGTATTGGCACTTCGTCGATGTGGTCTGGCTCGGCCTGTACATCACGGTGTATTGGCTATGAACCGCAATGCCATCTGCGGCCGCTTGCGCCCGCGCATTTCGGGCGCGCGCGCCTTTGCGAGAGAATGCGCGCCGTCAGTACCGCAAGCCGGTGCTCTCGATCCAGCCGAAGTAGTGCGCGATCAGCAGCAGACAGAACAGCAGGACCGACAGGCCGATGCGCAATGTCAGTGCGCGCACCGTCCGGGCGGACCCGCTCTTGTCCTTCATCAGAAAGAACAAGGCAGAGAACAGACTGCCGACGATGAGGACGAGGATCGCAACGACGAATATCTTCATGGGTCGGGTGTCCGAGGGTTGCGGCCGATGCTAGCACGCAGACTTACTCGGAATGCCCTTCATGAATCGCCCCAAATTGCTGCCCACGATCGCCGCGTTCGCGCTGGCGGGTTTGACCTTCGCTCTCGGCCAATGGCAAGCCGGCCGCGCTGCCCACAAGGATGCTTTGCACGCCCAGTTGCTGGCAGCTCAACACCAGCCCCCGGTCGAGATCAGCACCCAGACCGTGGAGCCGACCGAGATCGACCAGCGTCGCGTCGCGGTCTCCGGCGTGTTTGTGCCCGAAGCGACCATCTATCTCGACAACCGGCTTTACCACGGCATGCCGGGCTTTTACGTGCTCACGCCGCTCAAGGTGGAAGGCGGCCCGGCAGTGGTCGTCAATCGCGGCTGGATGCCCGTCAATCCGCAGGCGCGCGAGACCATCGCGCCGCCGCCCACACCGGCGGGCAAGGTGCGCGTCGAGGGCGTTGCGATGCCGCAGATCAGCAGCTTCGTCGCGTTGCGCGGCGCGGCCACCGGCAAGCTCGGCGGCATCTGGCCCAACTTCTCGTTCGATGCCTTCGCCACGCAAAGCGGCCTGTCGTTGCAGCCGATCGTGGTACAGCAGACCAGCGCCGCGGACGACAAGCTCGTGCGCGACTGGACGTCCGAAGGCTCGGGCAGCGAACGCAACATCGCCTATGCGGTGCAGTGGTACGCGTTCTCGGCGCTGAGTCTCGGTCTGTGGTTCTGGTTTGGCGTGCTCGGCCGCGGCAAGCGGCAGGGGAGCACGTCTGATGCAGGCCAATCCGAGCGCTGACCGTCTGAGTGTCCGCGGTGCGGCCCCGGCCGCGCCGGCCCGCAAACGCGGGCACCCCTGGGCCTTGTGGCTCATCGTCATCATCTGCGCCTTGCCGTTCACGCTGGCCGCAGCTTTGTACTTTGCGCCGGTCTGGGTCGGCCATGTACCGGGCGCCGAGCGCGTGGTCGATGCCTTGCTGCCCGACGGCAAAACCAATTACGGCGAACTGATCGAGCCGCAACGGCCCATGCATGCGTTCGCGGCCCAGGATCTCGATGGGCGCGCGGTCGATCTGCGCGCCTTGCGCGGCCGTTGGGTCATGGTGACCGTCGCCTCCGACGCTTGCGACGCGCAATGCCTGGCTCAGCTTTACCTCATGCGCCAGGTCCGCACCTCGATGGGCAAGGACCGCGTGCGCGTCGAGCGCGTCCTCATCTTGACGGGCGCAGCCCAGATCGATGCCGCGACGCGCGCCGATTACGACGGCACGACCATCGTGCGCGCCCAGCCCGCCGATGTGCAGGCCTGGATCGGCGCGCCGGTGCCGGCCATGCTCGGCGCCACTTATTTGATCGACCCGCTCGGCAATCTGATGCTGCGTTGGCCCGTGCAAGCGCAACCAGCCAAGGTGCGCAAAGACCTGAGCCGCCTGCTCTGGGCATCGAGCATCGGATGAGCACCACCGCATGACCAAGGACTGCGCATGGAACGTTTGAGTCTGCTCGAATCGATGGTCATCGCGGGCGCCTTGCTCGCGGTGGTCGTGGCCGCCGTCGCCTGGATCGGCCGCGATGCGCGCCGCTTCGCCTGGCTGGCGCGGTTTGCGGCCGGCTTCGCCTTCGTCGTGGTGGTCGTCGGCGCTTTCGTGCGCCTGACCGATGCGGGCCTCGGCTGCCCCGATTGGCCCGGTTGCTACGGCGACCTCACGCCCGCCTCGGCCCACCATGCCATTGCCCAGGAAGAAGCGGCCCAGCCGTTCGGGCCCGTCACCATGGCCAAGGCCTGGAAGGAAATGTTCCATCGCTACATCGCCGGGCTGCTCGGCGCGACGCTGGTCGCGCTCGCGGTCGCAGCCTGGCGCGCACGCGCCGCATGGCAGCGCTCGCCCTGGCTGCCCACCGCGGTGGTCGGGGTGGTGATGTTGCAAGGCGCATTCGGCGCCTGGACGGTCACGCTCTTGCTCAAACCCGCGATCGTTACCGGGCATCTGATCGGCGGCATGCTCACCTTGTCGATGCTGGCCTGGGTGGCGTTGTCGGCCGGGCCGCAGCCGCGCTTTGCCGCGCCCGAGCGCCTGACGGCTTTGCGGCCGCTCGCCTTCGCGGCGCTCGCCGTGGTGGTCGTGCAGATCATGCTCGGCGGCTGGACCAGCACCAATTACGCGGCGCTCGCCTGCACCGATTGGCCTTCATGCCAAGGCGTTGCCGTGCCGCCCATGCAATTCGGCGATGCCTTCCATTTGTTGCGGCCGCTCGGCACCACGGCCGATGGCGCGGCCTTGCCGTTCGAGGCGCTGACCGCCATCCATTGGACCCACCGCAGTTTTGCTTATCTGGCGCTCGCCATCGGCCTCGCGTTTGCCTGGCGTTTGCGCCGCGCGCCCGAGCTGCGTGCCTACGGCAATGCCTTGATGCTGCTGTTGTGCGTGCAGGCCGGCCTCGGCATTTCGAATGTGCTGCTGCAACTGCCTTTGCCGGTGGCGGTGGCGCACAACGCGGGCGCGGCGCTCACCTTGTTGTGCCTGGTCGCCATTCATCAACGGCTCGCGCTCGCGGCGCGGCAGGCACGTGGGCTCGCGCCCGCGCGCAATGCCTGGCCGCGCGAACGCCTGACCGCCTGAACCCCTGACCCGAGGAGACGCCATGCAACTCGCCCTCTCGTCGCAGCGCTACACCGAGGTGGTGCGCGCGTATTTTCGTCTGACCAAACCGCGCGTCACGCAACTCGCGGTGTTCTGCGCCGTCATCGGCATGTTTCTCGCGGCGCCCGATCTGCCGCCCTGGGACAAGATGCTCGCCGGCACCTTCGGCATCTGGCTGCTCGCGAGCGCCGCCTTCGCCGTCAATTGCCTGATCGAGCGCGAGATCGATGCGCGCATGGCCCGCACACGCGGGCGCGCCACCGCGCGTGGTGAACTCGGCGCGCCGCAGGTGCTGGTGTTTTCGGGCGCGCTCGGCGGCCTCGGCATGCTGGTGCTCTACACCCTCGTCAATCCGCTCACCATGTGGCTCACGCTCGCCCCCTTCGTCGGTTATGCGGTGGTCTACACCATGCTGCTCAAGCCGTACACGCCGCAGAACATCGTCATCGGCGGCTTGTCGGGCGCGATGCCGCCCGCGCTCGGCTGGGCCGCGGTGGCCGGCGATGTGCCGGCCGCGGCCTGGATCCTGGTGCTCATCATCTTCGCCTGGACGCCGCCGCATTTCTGGTCGCTCGCGCTGTACCGCGCCGACGACTTCCGCAAATCGGGCCTGCCCATGCTGCCCGTCACGCACGGGCCGGCCATCACGCGGCTTTACGCCTTCATGTACACCGTGCTCGCGGTGGCCACCACGCTGTTGCCGTTCGCCATCCGCATGAGCGGCTGGGTCTATCTGGCCGCGGCCTTGGTGCTCGGAGTCGCATTCCTGCGCCATGCGTGGATCGTCTGGCGCCGGTACACTGACGCCGCCGCGCGCAGGATGTTCGGTTTTTCCATCGTTTATCTCGCGCTCTTGTTTGCGGCCTTGCTGGTCGATCATTACCTACTTTGAGCGCGCGCCTCGCGCGCAGCGATGACACATGATGGTTTCTTCCTGGATGCGCGCGGGCCTGCTGGCCGCATTGTTTGCCTTGCTGGCGGGTTGCCAGCCCAAGCACAAGTTTGAAAACACCGATGTTTCGGGCGCCACCTACGGCAAAGACTTTGCGCTGACCGACCATACCGGCAAGCCGCGCACGCTCGCCGATTTCAAGGGCAAGGTAGTCGCCATGTTCTTCGGCTACACCCAATGCCCGGACGTCTGCCCGACCACCATGGTCATGATGCGCGAGGTCATGCAGCAGCTTGGCGACGACGCCAATCGCACCCAGGTGCTGTTCGTCACCATCGACCCCGAGCGCGACACCCAGGCCTTGCTCAAGCAATACGTGCCGAGTTTCGATCCGCGCTTTCTCGGCCTGACCGGCACGCCCGAGCAGATCGCCGCGACCGCCAAGGAATTCAAGGTGTTCTATCAAAAGGTGCCGAGCGACAACGCCGGCAACTACACGATGGACCATTTTGCGGGCATGTACCTTTACGACACCGAAGGCCATCTGCGCCTGTTCGTGCGCTACGGCCAACAGCCCGGCCCGATCGCCAACGACATCCGCGCCTTGCTCAACAAGCAATGATCGGTCGTGTGCCGCAAGCCTTGCGGCCATGGTTGCTCGCGCGCGGGTCGCTCACGCGGCATCTGATCGACACCGCCGCGGGCGCGTTCCGGGTCGAATGCGTGCATGAAGCCTGGGTGGCCGCCGATGCCGATGCCGCGCGCTGGTTGGGCGTGCGCGTGGGCCGGCGTTTGTGGCGACGCGAGGTGCGCTTGTGCGGCACCGGCGTGCCCTGGGTCGAAGCCGTGACGCTCGCCACCGAAGCCGCTTGCCGCCGCCTGCGTTTGCAAACCCTGGGCACGCGTGCGCTCGGTGCGGTGCTTTACCGCGAGCGCGGGCGCCGGGCCCGGTTTGCATTGCTGGCACCCAACGCCATGCGGCCTTGGGCGCGCCGCACCCTGCATGTGTTGCCGGGTGGCGCGCGCCTGACGGTGCAAGAAGCCTTTTTGCCGGCCTTGCCAGCGCGCAGGCGCAGCTTCAGTAAAGCGAGGCTTCGCCCGGCGGACGGGTCTTGAAGCGCTTGTGCACCCAGTAGTACTGGGCCGGGGTTTCGCGCACGCGCTCGGCGATGAAATCGTTCATGCGCTGCGTGGCGATGGTGTCGTCTTCGCCCGGATAGTCTTCGAAGGGCGGATAAAAGCGCACGCGATAGCCGCTGTTGTCGTCGGCCAAGGTGGCGATCATGGGCACCACGCGCGCACGCGCCATGCGCGCCAGACGCGGCACCACGGTGATGGTGGCGGCCTTGACCCCGAAGAAATCGACGAAGACCGCATCGCTCGGCCCCAGGTCCATGTCGGGCAGCACGAAGAAGGGCAGGCCGCGCTTCATGGCGCGCACCACGGGGCGGATGCCGTCATCGCGCGAATAGAGCTCGGCGCCCGAGAACCGTTCGCGCCCGGCGCGCAATTGCGCATCGAGCACCGGGTTGGGCTGGCGCGTGTACATCGAGACCACCTGGGTGCGCATGGCCACCGCCATGCCGCCTGCATCGAGCCCCAGAAAATGCGGCACCAGCAGGACGAGCGGCTGACCGGTGACGGCCGGCAGGTTGTTCTCGAAATGCTCGGCGCCTTCGACCTTGATCAATTGTTCGAGCCGCGCTTGCGGCGCAAACCACAAAATGCCGCGGTCGAGAAAAGTGCGCGCATAGGCCTTGAAATGCGCGCGCACCACATCGAGCCGTTGCGCCTCGGACCATTCGGGAAAGCACAACGCCAGATTGCGCAGCGCGATGCGCCGGCGCGGCGCCACGAGCTGGAACAACAACCAGCCCAGGCCATTGCCGATGCGCACCTGCGCCGCATAAGGCAGCTTGCCGAGGGTGCGCATCAGCGCGATCACGAACCTCATGCTTTGCGCTCCTTGGCTGCGCGTTGGGTGGTGAGGTCGGCCGGCGGCGGATTGACGCCCGCAGGCACCTTGAACCGGTTGTAGCCCCACATGTATTGCGTGGGTTGGATCGCGATCAGGCGTTCCATCGCGCGGTTGATGGTGCGCGCCTGGTCGAGGGTGTCGTTGGTGAAGGCCTCGTCGTGCGCATAGAAATGCACGCAAAAGCCGCGCCCTTTTTCGAGCCGCTCGGCATAGGCCAGCACCACCGTGGCCCCGGTCAGCAATTGCAGTTTGGCCGGCAGGGTCATGGTGTAGGCCGCCTGCCCGAAAAACTCGGCCCAGATGCCTTCATTGGGGCCGGGCACCTGGTCGGGCAGGATGCCGACCGCTTCGCCGCGCTTGAGCGCCTTGGCGAGCTGCCGCACCCCGGCCAGGGTGGCCGGCGCGGTATGCAGATTGGCCCGCGCGCGCGCCGAATCGACGATTTTGCGCAGCCAGGGCTGGCGCGGCGGGCTGTACAAGACCGTGATGGGCCCGCCATGCACCGCGTAATACTGGGCCGCGCCTTCGAAACAGCCCAGGTGGGGCGTCATGAACAAAATGCCCTTGCCGGCTGCGTGGGCGCGCTCCACCGCGTCCCAGCCGGTGGCCGTCATGCGGGCGGTCGTCACCGTGCTCGGCTGGGTCCACATCCAGGGGATTTCGGCCAGCGCCTTGCCGCCTTGCATCACGGCCGCGCGCCGGAAGGCCGGCTCGGTGTGGCCCGCATGGGCGCTGAAATGGTCGATTTTGTGCCGATAGCCGGCCGAAAACCGATAGGCCAGCCGCCCGGCCAAGCCGCCGACGGCGTGCAGGAAGCGCAAAGGGAGATGACCGGCCAGGCGTACTAAAGCTGCGTGCATACGAATCGTCGATCGATCCCCGTTGTGCGGGTTATCACCTTGGTAAAACGCGGCGCCGGAGTAGAATGCCGGGGCCGAGTTAATGACAACTTGCGGGGCACGGAAAGCCGTCAGGCCGACCGAACAATTCCGCTAAAGCGTCGCCGCTCGTGAAGACGGCAACGCAAGGTTGCCCTCAACATTTTTTCAAGGAAGCACGAGCGATGTCCGAATTTCTCTTTACCTCCGAATCGGTCTCCGAAGGTCACCCCGACAAGGTCGCGGATCAGATCTCGGACGCAATTCTCGACGCGATTCTAGCCCAGGACCCCAAGGCCCGCGTGGCGGCCGAGACGCTGGTCTCGACCGGCCTCACCGTGCTGGCCGGGGAGATCACGACCACCGCCCAGGTCAATTACGCCAAGGTCGCGCGCGACACCATCCGCCGCATCGGCTACAACGACCCCGAATTGCGCTTCGATGCCGACGGCTGCTCGGTGCATGTGTGCTACGGCACCCAATCGCCCGACATCGCCCAGGGCGTGGATGAAGGCAAGGGCCTGTTCCTCGACCAGGGCGCCGGCGACCAAGGCCTGATGTTTGGCTACGCCTGCGACGAAACGCCCGAGTTGATGCCCTTCCCGATCTATTTTGCGCACCGCCTCGTCGAGCGCCAAAGCCAGTTGCGCAAAGACGGCCGCCTGGCCTGGCTGCGCCCCGACGCCAAGTCGCAATTGACCGTGCGCTATGTGGACGGCAAGCCGCACAGCATCGACACCGTGGTGCTTTCCACCCAGCACCACCCGAGCAAGACCCACAAGGAAATCGAAGAAGCGGTGATCGAAGAGATCATCAAGCCCGTGCTGCCCAAGCACATGCTGACCGAGAAGACCAAGTACTACGTGAACCCGACCGGCTCCTTCGTCATCGGCGGCCCGCACGGCGACTCGGGCCTCACCGGCCGCAAGATCATCGTGGACACCTACGGCGGCGCGGCCCCGCACGGCGGCGGCGCGTTCTCGGGCAAGGACCCGTCGAAGGTCGACCGCTCGGCCGCCTACGCCGCGCGCTATGTGGCCAAGAACGTGGTGGCCGCGGGCCTCGCCAAGAGCTGCGAAGTGCAGGTCTCGTACGCCATCGGCGTGGCGCGCCCCATGAACATCACGGTCTACACCGAAGGCACGGGCGTGATCTCGGACGAGAAGATTGCCGCACTCGTGGCCGAGCATTTCGACCTGCGTCCGAAGGGCATCGTGCAAATGCTCGACCTGCTGCGCCCGATCTATGAAAAGACCGCGGCCTACGGGCACTTCGGGCGTAACGAACCCGAGTTCACCTGGGAAGCGACCGACCGCGTGCAGGTGCTGCGCGACGCGGCGGGGTTGAAGGGATGAGGTGGTTGTTCATCCACTCATGCAAAAGCGGGCTGCGGCCCGCTTTTTTTTGATTGAATGTAAATTAACGCGCAGCCGTGAATTGATGGAGGTGAATTGCGATGCGAAAGATTAAGTCGGCGATCCTTCCCGCCGTGCATGACACGGCCAAAGGGCTGCACCAGGTGGGCGCGATGGACCAAGTCACGCTGCGCGAATTCGATCAGCTTTGCCTGCCTCCGGTCGAGCCGTTGCAGCCTGAGCAGATCAAGCACATCCGCGAGACCACACGCGTCAGCCAAGCCGTTTTTGCGCGGCTGCTGAACACCAGCGTCTCGACGGTACAGAAGTGGGAAATTGGACAGAAGAAGCCTACGGGCACAGCGCTCAAGCTGCTGCATCTGGTGAAAAAGCGCGGCCTGGAGGTTGTGGTCTGACTCTGGGCGTACGAGGCTGCATGCGGCGGCTCAGTGCTTTTGACGGGCACGACCCTTACGCCACATATCAACGAAGAAAGCGATTTGAAGCCCGATCCATAAGGCGATGCCGAGTGGGCCGAAGATAGCCTTCGCCATCAACGTGCCGAGGAACAGCACCACGAACGCATAGCAGGCGCTGACGATCACAACGTTGATGACTAAGAGGATAGTCATGGAGATTTGGGGCGTGAGCTCAATGCGAATTAGTAGTCGTGTCTCCGTCGATGGCTGATTATGGAAGATCGGTAGGCATGGCGCAACGCGTTGAGTATTCGCACATCGATGTGCACACAGTGGCTTTGTCCAGTGCGCATATCCCAGTGATCTAGACTCGCGTCCGCGTGCTCACCCATGTTGAGGAAGTTCCGGCTAGTGCGCATATCCCAGTGATCTAGACTCCTGCTGCGCGGCGGAAGGCCAAACCCGCAGTTCCGGCCAGTGCGCATATC
>CAXBRX010000003.1:0-31539 GCA_963977835.1 uncultured Derxia sp. | reverse complement strand
GCAATTCGAGCCACAAGGTCTGCGCCGTCACGTCGATCTGACGGTTCAGACGTTGCGCATAGAACCGCGCCCGGTCGTATTCACCGCGGCGGTACAACAGATCGGCGAGGTGATACATGGTGGTCGGATTCGAAGGATCGGCCTGGAAGGAACGTTGCAGAAAATCTTGCGCCCCGGCCAGATCCTTCATTTCGATCGAGCAGATGCCGGCGCTGCGCGCGGCCACTGCCGGCGTTGCGTACAAGGGGTCGCGCAACGCGTTCTGGAAATAGGCGATCGACTTTTCGGGACGGCCCGTCCGGCACAAAAACCAGCCGTAGTTGTTGTTGACCTCGGGATTGTTCGGCGCGATGGTCAGGGCGCGCCGGAAGCTCTCTTCGGCCGGCTCGCGGTCGTTGAGCGCCATATACACCAGCCCCATCGCATTGAAGGCATCGGGATAGGTCGGGTCGGCCTGGGTCGCATTGCGCAACTCGTCGAGGGCCACCTGCATCTGGCCCTTGGAGTAGTAACTCATGGCCAGCTCGGTTCTTATTCGGGCGCGCTTGCGGGCATCGGTTTCGTCGTCGGCGCGCGTGGTGATCGTGGTGGTCGTATTCGCGGCCGTCGTGCCGCCGCCTTCGGGCCCCGGCACAGAAACACAGCCCCCGAGCGACAACCCGGCCAACAATGCGACCCAACCAAGCTTGCACGACATGCGATGGACCCCTTTACTTGCCTACGCGCGCACCCGACGCGCCGTCCGCACGGGGGACGATGCGCACCGGAACTCCGGCTGAGCGCTCGGCCAGACGCGTACGGTCTTTGACCTCACCTGCCAACTGCCCACACGCCGCGTCGATGTCATCGCCGCGGGTTTTGCGTATGGTCGTCACGATGCCAGCATCCTGCAACACTTGTGCGAACGCCTTGATCCGCGGCATCGAAGAACGATCGAGTCCCGACTCCGGAAACGGATTGAACGGAATCAGGTTGAATTTGCATGAAACGTCGCGCGTCAAAGCCACCAACTCGCGCGCATGCGCAATGGTGTCATTGACCTGATCGAGCATGACGTACTCGAAGGTAACGAAATCCCGCGGCGCGAATGCGAGGTAACGCTGGCAGGCCGCCATGAGTTCGCGCAGCGGATATTTGCGGTTGAGCGGCACCAGTTCGTCGCGCAAGGCATCGTTGCTCGCATGCAGCGAAACCGCCAGCGCCACCGGCATGTCGTGCCCGAGCCGGTCCATGAACGGAACGACGCCCGAGGTCGAGACGGTGACCCGGCGCCGGCTCAGGCCGTAGGCATTGTCGTCGAGCATCAAAGACACCGCGGCAATCGCGTTGTCATAGTTGAGCAGCGGCTCGCCCATGCCCATCAACACCACATTGCTGATGATGCGCTCGCCCTCGCCGCCCACGCCCGCCGCGCGCCGCAATTCGCGCTCGGCCCACCAAAGCTGGCCGATGATCTCGAACACGCTGAGGTTACGGTTGAAGCCTTGCTTGCCGGTCGAACAGAAACGGCAATTGACCGCGCAACCGGCCTGGGTGCTGATGCACAAGGTGCCGCGATCGTCTTCGGGGATGAAAACGGTTTCGACCGCATTGCCCTGGCCGACATCGATCAGCCATTTGCGCGTGCCGTCGCTCGAAGTGCGGTCACGCAGGACCGCTGGCGCCTGGATGTAGGCCACCTGGGCCAGCTTGGCGCGGAACGACTTGGCCAGATCGGTCATGGCGTCGAAGGAATCGACGCCTTCGCGGTGTATCCAGCGCGTCAATTGGCGGGCGCGAAACGGCTTCTCGTCCAGGCCCGCCACGAACGCGGCCAGTCCATCGACCGTCAGGTCGAGCAGATTGACGCGCTGCACATCCACTGAAGTTCCGTCCGAATCAGCGCGAATAGATATTCAGCGCGGGGAAGTAATACGCGATCTCGACCTTGGCGGTCTCGGCAGCGTCGGAGCCGTGCACGGCATTGGCGTCGATGCTATCGGCGAAATCGGCGCGAATCGTGCCCTTGTCGGCCTTCTTCGGATCGGTCGCGCCCATCAGTTCGCGGTTCTTGGCGATGGCGCCTTCACCTTCGAGGACTTGAATCATGACCGGGCCCGAGACCATGAACTCGACGAGGTCCTTGAAGAAGGGGCGTTCCTTGTGCACGGCGTAGAAGCCTTCGGCTTCGGCACGCGACAATTGCGCCATGCGCGCGGCGATGATCTTCAGGCCGGCGTCTTCGAAGCGCGAATAGATCTTGCCGATGACATTCTTGGCGACGGCGTCGGGTTTGATGATCGACAGGGTACGTTCAATTGCCATGAAAACTCCAAAATTTCCGTTATGAATTAGGCGATTACACGAATAAATCAATCGAAAATTTTAGCATGAGCAGCGCTTGCCGACCTAAACCGACTATCCTTTGCACGGGACTTGCCCAGCAATCTGTGCCGATCGCCCACTGCGGACGCAACTTTTTGCCGATACTTCGATCTGAGTCCGTGCAGTCCCTGTCATCTGAACCTTACTTCGAGGAGCCTCATGAGCATGATTCCGCGTAACGCCAACCCTTACCGTTTCGGTGAAACGGTCGACATGTCGGCGGGTGTGCGCAACCGGGTTCTGCGCAACACCTACTGGATGCTGGCTTTGTCCATGATCCCCACCGTGATCGGGGCCTGGATCGGCATCGCCATGCAATTCCGGCTGCCGTTCAGTGCCGGCATCAGCATGCTGGTCTACCTGGGCATCGCATTCGGCCTGATGTTCGCGATCGAGAAATACAAGAATTCGAGCGCCGGTGTCGGCCTGTTGCTGGGCTTCACCTTCTTCATGGGCCTGATGCTCTCGCGCATCCTGCAGGTCTATCTGGCGGTCAAGCACGGCCCCGAAATCGTCACACTCGCCGCGGGCGGCACCGCCCTGGCCTTCTTCGGCCTGGCCGCTTACGCCACCACGAGCAAGCGCGACTTTTCGGGCTGGGGCAAGTTCCTGTTCATCGGCCTGATCATGCTGGTCGTGGCCTCGATCGCCAATGTGTTCCTGCAATTGCCGGCGCTGCAGATCACGATCGCCACGATCGGCTGCGGTTTGTTCTCGGCCTTGCTGTTGTTCGATCTGAGCCGCATCGTGAACGGCGGCGAGACCAACTACATCTCGGCGACCTTGTCGATCTACCTCGACCTCTACAACCTGTTCATCAGCTTGCTGCAAATCCTGGGGTTCGCCCGTAGCGAATGAGCGGCTGACCTCACCTGCAATGAAGCGCCGGGTCGCGAAAGCGTCCCGGCGTTTTTCTTTGTCGGCTCAGGCCGCCGGCTCGAACACAGCGATCGATTCCACATGCGCGGTGTGGGGAAACATGTTCACCACGCCGGCCGCGCGCAAATGCCATTGCCCTTCGTGCACCAGCACGGCGGCGTCGCGCGCCAGGGTCGCCGGATTGCAACTCACATAAACCACGCGCTTGGGCCGCGCCACTTCGGCGCTCGCCAAGGCGCGGGCGATTTCGAGCGCCCCTTCGCGCGGCGGATCGATCAGCATCCGATCGAACCGCCCCCAGGACGCGAATTCTTCGGGCGTGACCTCGAACAGGTTGCGCGCCGCAAAGCTTGTGTTGGCCAGGCCGTTGGCCTTGGCGTTCTCGCCCGCGCGCTGCACCAGGGCCTCGCTGCCTTCGATCCCATGGACCTGCGCGACACGTGTAGCCAGGGGCAAGGTGAAATTGCCGAGCCCGCAAAACAGATCGAGCACCCGATCGCCGCGCTCGGGCGCCAGCAAGCCGATGGCGGTCGAGACCAGCACGCGGTTGATGCGGTGGTTGACCTGAGTGAAATCGGTCGGCCGAAACGGCATGGAGATGCCGAATTCCGGCAATTGATAGGACAAGGCCGGCGCTTCCCGCGGATGGAAGATCGCGACCGTGTCGGGCCCTTTGGGCTGCAGCCAGATCTGCACCCCATGCTGGTCGGCGAATGCGCGTAGCAGCGCCTCATCGGCAGAGGTCAAAGGTTCGAGGATGCGCAGCACCAGCACCGTCACCGACGCGCCTTGCGCATATTCGATTTGCGGCAAGCGGTCTCGGATGCTCATTTGCGTAATCAGTTCACGCAAGGGCATCAACAAGGCCGACACATGCGCGGGCAGCACCGGGCATTCACGAATGTCGGCCACATAGCTCGATTTGCGCTCGCGGAAGCCGACCAGCACGCTGCCCTTCTTGGGCACATACCGAACCGACAGGCGCGCGCGGTACCGGTATTGCCAGTCCGGGCCCTGGATCGGGCGCAGCACGAGTTCAGGACGCAGCCGCGCCAGATGCCAGAGGTCGTCCTCGAGCACGCGTTGTTTGATCGCCAATTGCGCACGCGGCGTCAGATGCTGCATCGCGCACCCGCCGCAGACACCGAAATGCGGGCATCGCGGCGCGACGCGCGAACTGCTCGTGCGCTCGAAATCGGCCACGCGCGCGATTTCGTAGCTGTTCTTGCGGCGTAGGGTCTCGATGCGGACGCGTTCGCCCGGCAAGGCGCCTTCGACGAACACCACCTTGCCGCTGGAGGTGCCGGATTCGCTGGGCAGATGGGCGATGCCGCGCGCTTCGAGGTCGAGCGCTTCGATTTCGACCACGGTGGGGGCTGAAGAATCTGGGGCTTGCATGGGCTGGCTGACTGAACCGACTCGGGGCCGCGATTGTGCCCGATTCGCGCGCGGGCGCGGTGCCGCCGGCACCGTTTGCCACGCAGCTCGCGACTACAACACCGAGTCGCGCGACACGCCGTGGCGCAACATCGATCGGCGCATGCGCCCCAACGCCTCTTGCTGGATCTGGCGCACGCGTTCGCGCGTCACGCCCAATTCGTCGGCGAGTTGCTCGAGCGTGGCCGGCTCCTGGTGATGCAAGCCGAAGCGGCGCTCGACCACATGGCGCTGCTTGTCGGACAAGGCGCGCACCCAGACATCGATCAAGCGCTCGACCTCATGGTCCGAAGCCTTGGACTCTGGCGTGTGGACTTGTTCGTCGGCGAGCAGATCGACCATCGAAGCGGCGCCGTCATTGTCCAAGGGCGTATCGAGCGAGGTGGTGTGCTCGCCCAATTGCAGCAGATGGGCAACATCGTCGGGCGTGCGCTCGACGATGCGCGCCAAAGCCTCGAGCTGGGCGCGTTGGGCGCCGTTTACGCCGGGCGCAGACTCGTCGATCTGGCGCTTGGCACGCAGCACCTGATTGACCTCGCGTACCACATGCACGGGCAAACGCACGGTGCGCGCCTGATTCATGATCGCGCGCTCGATCGCCTGCCGGATCCACCAGGTGGCGTAGGTGGAAAACCGGAAGCCGCGCTCGGGCTCGAATTTGTCGAGCGCATGAATGAGGCCGAGGTTGCCTTCCTCGATCAGGTCGAGCAAGGGCATGCCGCGATGCACATAATGCTTGGCGATGCTCACCACCAGCCGCAGGTTGTGTTCAACCATCGCTTGGCGGGCGGCGAAATCGCCAGCGCGTGCCGCGGTCGCGCATTGCAGTTCTTCGTCGGCGCTCAGCAGACGGCGCGCACCGATCGCGTTCAGATAACGTTGAGTGGTGTCGGCCTCGAGGGCCTGGACGTCGTCAGAGGCCAAGCCCGCGTCGACGGGCAGTTCCAGTGCAGCCTCCGGCGCGATCGCGTCGAATTCCAGGCCGTTCAGGCCCGCATCGTCGCCATCGTCGGGAGGCTCGTCCACGTCAGCGCCCGGGCAGGTATTTGGTCGGGTCGACCGGCTTGCCTTGCCGGCGCACCTCGAAATGCAGCTTCGCCCGATCGGTGTCGGAGCTGCCGACTTCGGCGATCTTGCTGCCGCGTTTCACGGTATCGCCCTCCTTGACCAGGATCTTGCTGTTGTGCGCGTAGGCGGAAAGGAAATCGTTGTTGTGCTTGATGATCACCAAGTTGCCGTAACCGCGCAAGCCATTGCCCGCATAGACGACCTTGCCATCGCCGGCCGCCAGCACCGGATCGCCGGCCTTGCCGGCCAGGTCGATCCCCTTGTTCTTGCCTTCTACGAAAGGCTCGACGATCGCGCCGTTCGTCGGCCAGCTCCAGGTGAACGTCCCGGTGTCGGCAGCGCGCGCAGCGGCCGGCTCGACCTTGGCAACGACTGGCGCCGCCGCCTCGGGTTTGGCGGCCACCGGCGGCAACGGGGTAGCGGTCAGCGGTTTGCTCTCGAGCGCGGGCGCCGCAACGACCGGGGTGGTGACCACGCCAGCGGGCGTGCTTTCAGCGCGCGCGGTGTTTTCCGCCTTGACACTGCCTTCGGCCGGCGCAGACACGCGCAGAGTCTGGCCGATCTTGATCATGTTCACATCGTCGATCTGGTTCCAGGCTGCGATCTCGCGATAGTCCTGACCGAATTCGAGCGCGATGCTGTACAGCGTGTCGCCCTTCTTCACGGTATAGGTCGTGCCTGACGCCTCGCCCGTCGCGGGCGCGGTTGCCGGGCGCGCGGTGTTTGCATTGGTGATGGCTGCAGGCGGCTGAACCTTGTTGCCGCCAGATGAACGTTCAATGATCGGCGCGGTGTGCAATGTGCTCGAACACGCAGTCGCCAACACACAAAACATCGCGACCACGCCACCACGCAACACCCACTGCGAGCCATGCACCGACATGCCTATCCTCGTTGAATTTGATGAAGACGAACGCTTCAGATCGTCCCCGGTAAGAGGGGCACAAAGTGTACGCCATCCAACCGCTGTTCTTTCCACGCGCTGGCGCCGGTGCGCTCGATGTGCACCAGGCGCTGCGCCTGCCCGGCTCCGCCCACGGGCGCAATCAAACGGCCCCCGATGCGCAATTGCGCCAGCAATGCATCAGGCACTCCCAGCCCCGCGGCGGCGAGGATGATGGCGTCGAACGGCGCTTCCTTGGGCAGGCCGATCATGCCGTCACCGAAATGCAGACGGACATTGGCCAGACGCAATGGTCGAAGATTCTCTTTCGCCAGATCGTGCAAAGCCTTGATGCGTTCGATCGAATAGACCATGCGTGCCACGCGCCCCAAGACGGCGGCCTGATACCCGCAACCGGTACCGATCTCGAGCACCCGCTCGGGCGTCGTGCCGGCACAAGCGAGTTCGATCATCCGCGCGACGATGAAGGGCTGCGAGATGGTCTGCCCATGCCCGATCGGCAAGGCAGTGTCTTCGTAGGCGCGGCTCGCGAGGCCAGGCTCGACGAACAGGTGACGCGGGATTGCGCGCATCGCGTCGAGCACGCGCGGATCCTTCACACCCGCGGTGCGGATGCGCTCCACCATCCGCGCACGCAAGGCATCGGACACCATGCCCAAGCCATCCTCGGCGGTCGCTGCACTCGCCACAGAAGTGCTTGGCGTGCGCGTCGTTTCGGCACGGGTTCGTCCCGCGATCGAATACCGATGCGATGCCACGCCTTGCTTGCTCGAAGCCGGCAAAGGCGCCACCCAGGATTTGTTCTTGCGTTCAGTCATCGGCTCGACGGCTCATCGTCCCAACCATTGCGACACCACCGGCACGCTCGGCAGATGCGTCAGGTCCACATGCAGCGGCGTGACCGACACGTAGCCGTTGGCGACCGCATGAAAATCGGTGCCTGGTCCTGCCTCCTTCGCGCTGCCCGCCGGCCCGATCCAGTACACCCGATCGCCCTGTTCGTCGGTCTTCGCAATCACCGGTTCGGACGGATGCCGTTTGCCCAAGCGCGTCGTCTGCACCCCGGCCAACGACGCATAGTCGACATCGGGAATGTTCACATTGAGCAAGAACGGGGCGGGCATCGGATTGGCCAGATGACGCGCGACCAGATCGTGGGCCACGCGTGCAGCCGTGTCGAGGCAAGACCAATCGCGCGTGATCAAGGAAAACGCGAATGCCGGCAGGCCGAACAAGAAGCCCTCGGTCGCGGCAGCCACGGTGCCTGAATACACCGTGTCGTCGCCCATGTTCGCGCCGTTGTTGATGCCTGACACCACGAGGTCGGGTCGGCAATCGAGCAACCCGGTCGCGGCGATGTGCACGCAATCGGTCGGGGTGCCGTCGACATAGAAGAATCCGTTGGAAGCCTGCCGCACATGCAGTGCGCGATCGAGCGTCAACGAGTTGGACGCGCCGCTGCGATTGCGCTCGGGCGCGACGACGATGACCTCACCGAGCGGACGCATCGCATCCACCAACGCTGCAATCCCTGCGGCTTCGTAGCCATCATCGTTGCTGACCAGAATCCTCATCCGCGTTTCCTTGCACCCACAGTGTGCGTTCAGGTACACAACCCTCTTGATCTGGAGCAAAAACGCGCCCCATCAGGGGGCGCACAGTCGCCGCCGCAACTTGAACTTACTCGAGGGGGTAGCGATGGTTATGCTAAAAGAACTTTTCACCACCGACATCGGTTTGCTCTCTGTGGGCGTGATCGTGTTTATGTTGGTGATGATGGGCTATCTGGGTTACGTCTTCGTCAAGAAGTCCGGCGAACAGCCGAACCAATGAACGCGTAAAACAAAAAGAAAAGGGGCCTATTCACATAGGCCCCTTTTTGTTTTGGTCGGGACGGCGGGATTCGAACTCGCGACCCCTTGCACCCCATGCAAGTGCGCTACCAGGCTGCGCTACGCCCCGAAGCAAATGATTATATCAGAGACCTTCAGGGTCGCAGCGAATCTTCCGCACCATCGAGCATCGCCAACACCGCGAGCAGCTCTTGCCTGATCAGCGCCGGATCACTCAAGCGATCTTGCGTCTCGACCACCGCAGGGACGTCTTCGGAAGCACGGGTTTCGAGTCGGTTGCGCGCACCGCTGATGGTGAAGCCTTGTTCGTACAACAACTCGCGGATGCGGCGAATCAGCAGGACTTCGTGATGCTGGTAATAGCGGCGATTGCCGCGCCGCTTCACCGGCTTGAGCTGCGTGAACTCCTGCTCCCAATAGCGCAGCACATGCGGTTTGACGCCGCATAGCTCGCTGACCTCACCGATGGTGAAGTAGCGCTTCGCGGGAATCGGCGGAAGCGCGATCGGCTCGACCTTGGGCAGGCGATCCACGATGCTTGAAGGAGGTGGGGTTGGAGAAAATGAGCGCTTCAGCGACCACCGACCAGAAGCTTGAGCTTCTGACTCGCGTGGAAAGTCACCACGCGTCGCGCCGTGATCGGAATCTCTTCGCCGGTCTTGGGATTGCGGCCGGGCCGTTGCGGCTTGTCGCGCAACTGAAAATTGCCGAAGCCGGACAGCTTGACCGCGTCGCCCTGCTCCAGGGTCAAGGCGATTTCGTCGAAGAAGGTTTCGACCATGTCTTTGGCTTCGCGCTTGTTCAAGCCGACGCGATCGAACAGCAATTCCGCGAGTTCGGCCTTGGTCAGTGTGCCCGGCTCGACCTCGTTGGCCGCGACCGCTTTCACGGCCATGGGCGTGACCGTGCTGATCTCAGCCAACTTGCCGAAAGGAATGACATCGTGCATGTCGTTCATGCGAATGCTCTCGGTTTACCAGGCGGAAGTTCGTTCGACCGTCGCGGCATCTTCAGCTGCGCAACTTGGCGCTGAATTGCGCGGTCAGAGCGGCGATGATGATCTTCATCGCGGCGTCGACGCGATCGTCTTGCAGAGTCGACTCAGTATCTTGCATCACTATCCGGAAGGCAAGGCTTTTCTCGTTATCTAACAAGCCCTTACCGCGATATTCGTCAAACAACATGATGTCGCGCACCAAGCCCGAAAGCTCGCCTTGACGGCTTGCCTCGGCGATGCAATCGAGCATCTGTTGCGCGCTGACTTGCTGGTCGACGACGACCGCGATGTCGCGCCGCACGAGCGGAAACCGCGACGGTTCGTCCGCCACCGGCATGCGCCGCTGTTGCAAGGGCGCGGCGTCGAGCTCGAACACGACGGGCGCCAAGGGCAAGTCGTAGCGCTGCTGCCACTTCGGATGCAGCTCACCGAGCCAACCGATCGCCTGTCCGTCGAGCTCGACCCGGGCGCATCGTCCGGGATGCAAGGCCGGATGCGTGCCGGCCACGAAACGCAGCGTGCCCGCGCCCGCGCACAAACGCTCGACATCGGCCTTCACATCATAAAAATCGACATTACGCGCCTCGACCGACCATTGATCGGCCAGCGCGTGACCATAGGCCAGCCCCGCGACCCGCATGGGCTGCGCGACACCACTCACCGACGAAAGAGAATCGACGACCGTATCGTCGCGCCGAAACACGCGCCCGACCTCGAAGGTGCGCACGCGGTCTGCGCGTCGATTGAGGTTGTAGCGCAACACCCCGATCAGGCTGCCGATCAAGGACGAACGCATGACCGACATCTGGCTTGCGATCGGGTTGAGCAGGCGGATGGGGTTCGCGTTGTCGGTCAGGTCGCGCTCCCAGGCTTCATCGACGAAGCTGAAGTTGACGCTTTCCTGGTAATCGCAACCGGCCAACAGCGTGCGCAATGCATGCAAGGAGCGCCGGCCTTCGACCTCGGGCAGCATGCGCTGGGTGGCGCGCGGCGGCCGCACCGGAATGCGCTCGAAGCCATGCACGCGCGCGACTTCTTCGATGAGGTCTTCCTCGATCTCGATGTCGAACCGGTAGCTCGGCACATCGACCGTGATCCGATCGCCTTCGGTGCGATTGGGCATGCCCAGACGCGTGAAAATCGCGGCGCACTCAGCGGCATCGAGTTCGATCCCGAGAATGCGGACCGCGCGGCTCACGCGCATGCTCGCCGTCTTGGGCGCCGGTTGATTCGGCGCTTGATCATCGATGGGACCGGCCTGCCCGCCGCAGATCTCGAGGATCAAACGGCTGATGCGTTCGAGGTGTTCGACCGTGGTGGCGGCATCGACGCCGCGCTCGAAACGGTTGCCGGCGTCGGTCGAAAAATTGAAGCGGCGCGCGCGCCCGCGGATGCTGTCGGGCCACCAGAAGGCCGCCTCGACATAGACGTTGCTCGTATCGAGCGAGACCGCGGTGGCGTCGCCGCCCATGATGCCGGCCAGCGATTCGACTTCGCGTTCGTCGGCGATCACGCCGACTTGCTCGTCGAGCGCAACCGTCTCGCCATTGAGCAGCTTGAGCGACTCGCCCTTGCGGCCCCAGCGCACATCGAGGCCGCCATGGATCTTGTCGAGGTCGAACACATGCGACGGCCGACCGAGTTCGAGCATCACGTAATTCGAAATGTCGACCAAGGCCGAGATGCTGCGCTGGCCCGCGCGTTCGAGCCGCGTGCGCATCCATTCGGGCGTCGCCGCCTTCGCATTCACGCCGCGGATCACGCGCCCGGAAAAGCGTCCGCACAAATCGGGCGCCGACACCTTGACCGGCAAGCGATCGGCGATGGCGACTGCAGGGCCCGCGAAATCGGGAATCGTCAGCGCAGCACCGGTCAACGCCGAGACTTCACGCGCGACACCCAGCACGCTGAGTGCATGGCCCTTGTCGGGCGTGAGCTTGATGACGAACAACGTATCGTCGAGATCGGCGTAGCTGCGGAAATCGGCACCGACGGGCGCATTGGCCGCCAACGGCAACAGCCCGCTATGGTCTTCCGACATGCCCAATTCGCGCGCCGAGCACAGCATGCCCTGCGATTCGACGCCGCGCAGTTTGCCCACGCGGATCACGAACGGCTTGCCGTCTTCGCCGGGCGGCAATTGCGCCCCCACCATCGCGCACGGCACCTTCATGCCGGCTGCGACATTCGGTGCGCCGCAGACGATGTTCAACAAAGTGCCGGTGCCCACGTCGACCTTGCAAACCTTGAGCTTGTCCGCATTCGGATGCTGCTCGACCGACAACACCTGCGCGACCACGATGCCCGTGAACGGCGGCGCGGCCTTGCGCTCTTCTTCCACCTCGAGGCCGGCCATCGTCATGAGATGCGACAGCTCAGCGGTCGTGATGGCGGGATTCACGAAACTACGCAGCCACGATTCCGAGAATTGCATGGATTGAAGACCTCTAAAGGAATTTCGTTTCGCCGTGCCGCGAACAAGGCGGCACGGACACCGCGCTCATCGAAACTGCTGCAAAAAGCGCAGATCGCCGTCGAAGAACAAGCGCAGATCGCGGATGCCATAGCGCAGCATCGTCAGACGCTCGATGCCGCTGCCGAACGCGAATCCGATGTACTTCTCGGGGTCCAGCCCGTAATTGCGCACCACGGTCGGATGCACCTGGCCGGAACCGCTGATTTCGAGCCAGCGCCCTTTGAGCGGACCTTCCTCGAACATCATGTCGATTTCTGCCGACGGTTCGGTGAACGGGAAGTAGCTCGGGCGAAAACGCACCTTGATGTCGTCACGCTCGAAGAAGGTGTGCAGAAACTGGCTGTAGACACTCTTGAGATCGGCGAAGCTGATGTCGGTGTCGATCCAGAGGCCTTCGAACTGATGGAACATCGGCGAATGAGTCGCATCGCTGTCGACGCGATAGGTGCGCCCCGGCACGATGACCTTGATCGCCGGCATCGGATCGCAACCGCGATAACGCTCGACATGCGCGCGCGCGTAGCGCACCTGCATCGGCGAGGTATGCGTGCGCAGGCACAAGGGGCGGCCTTGCGCATCGTTCATGTCGACGTAGAAGGTGTCTTGCATCGAACGCGCGGGATGGTTCTCGGGGTTGTTCAACGCCGAGAAATTGAACCAGTCGCTTTCGATTTCGGGGCCATCGCCGACATCGAAGCCGGCCGAACGGAAAATGCTCTCGATGCGCATCCAGGTGCGCACGACCGGGTGCACGCCGCTAAGGCCGCGTCCGCGTCCCGGCAGGGTCACATCGATCGCCTCGGCCGACAATTTTTCGGCCAGCGCGGCATCGGCCAGCGCCTGGCGGCGCGCCGTCAGCGCTTGTTCGATGCGGTTCTTGGCGGCATTGATGCCGGCACCGCGCTCGCGCTTGGCTTCGGCCGGCAAGGCACCGAGGCCCTTCATGAGTTCGGTGATGCGCCCGGATTTCCCCAGGAAGCGCGCCTTGGCATCTTCGAGCGCAACAGGGTCCGCCGCGGCGGCGAAATCGGCCGCGGCCGTGGTCACGAGGCTTTCGAGCTCATCCATCAAATCGACTCAATTCGATTGCGTCAATGAAAAGGGGCACCAAGCCTGCGGCCCGTGCCCCTGGGTCGAGTGCACCGTTGTCGGTGCCCAGATTTAAGCGAGCGCCGCTTTCACCTGCCCCACCAGCGCCGCAAACGCGGGCTTGTCGGCGATCGCCATGTCCGACATCACCTTGCGGTCCATCTCGATACCGGCCTTTTGCAGACCGTGGATGAACACGCTGTAGGTCATGTCATGTTCGCGCACGGCCGCGTTGATACGGGCGATCCAGAGCGAACGGAACACGCGCTTCTTGTTGCGACGATCGCGATAGGCATATTGCCCGGCGCGCATGACCGCTTGCTTGGCGATGCGGAATACATTGCCGCGGCGACCACGGTAACCCTTGGCGGCTTCGAGAACTTTCTTGTGACGGGCCTTGGCCGTCACACCACGTTTTACGCGAGGCATTTAGTGTGCTCCTGACAGGAATTAGGCAAACGGCATCATGGCGCGGATGGACTTCATGTTCGTCTCATGGACGGCTTCGGTCCCGCGCAGATGGCGTTTGTTCTTGGTGGTCTTCTTGGTCAGGATGTGGCGCTTGAATGCTTGGCCACGTTTGACGGTACCGCCGGGGCGGACCACAAAGCGCTTGGCAGCGCTTTTCTTCGTCTTCATCTTCGGCATTGGCTACTCCATCGAATTTGCGGCGGCAGGTGGCTTCCGAGATCGAAGCACTTGAAACCTCACCATCGCTTGTTAGGGCTGCCGGGATGCCACCCGACCGCCCAGAAACTGCTTGATCAGACCTTCTTCTTCGGCGCGAGGATCATGATCATCTGACGCCCTTCCAGCTTGGGCATCTGTTCGACCTGGGCCAATTCGGCCAGATCGCCCTTCAATCGTTCCAGCATGCGCATCCCGATTTCCTGGTGGGCCATTTCGCGCCCGCGGAAACGCAGCGTGATCTTCGCTTTGTCGCCGTCTTCCAAGAAGCGCGAAATGTTGCGCAGCTTGATGTTGTAATCACCATCGTCGGTCCCGGGGCGGAACTTCACCTCCTTGACCTGGATGACCTTCTGCTTGAGCTTGGCCTCGTGCGCCTTTTTCTGTTCCTGGTACTTGAACTTGCCATAGTCCATGAGCCGGCAAACCGGCGGAACAGCGGTCGGTGCGATTTCGACCAGATCAACCTCGAGCTCTTCGCCTTTGGCGAGCGCGTCGACGAGTTTCACCACGCCGATTTGCTCACCCTCCGGTCCGATCAGACGGATTTCGGGGGCGGTGATTTCGCGGTTGATGCGATGCGCGTTCTTTTGAACCGGAAGTTCGCGCGAAAAACGGCCAAGCGTAGCGATAAGTCGATCCTTTCAAACAACGAAGCCGCGCTGCCGGTGATCAGGCCTTCGTTTGCACTTCGTGACGAAGGCGTTCAGCAAAGTCGGTCAAAGACATCACCCCGAGATCTTTGCCACCACGGGCACGCACGGCCACAGAACCAGATTCCTTCTCTTTCTCGCCAACGACGATGAGGTACGGAATCTTCTGCAATGAGC
The DNA here is from genome assembly GCA_963977835.1 of uncultured Derxia sp. Taxonomy (GTDB): domain Bacteria; phylum Pseudomonadota; class Gammaproteobacteria; order Burkholderiales; family Burkholderiaceae_E; genus CAXBRX01. The sequence goes on along the minus strand of CAXBRX010000003.1, from coordinate 16,955 downwards.
GGTCTCGGATTTTATAGGTAATTTTCTCGTTCCGCAAATCCGCCTCAACCCTAAATCCTTGTTTTTGCAGTGATTGTGCAACGCTGCGCACGTAATCGTCCTGGCCTTCGGAAATATTCATCACGCAAACCTGGGCCGGAGCCAGCCAAGGCGGCATCGCGCCCGCATGATGCTCGATCAGCATGCCGATGAAACGCTCGAGCGAACCGACGATCGCCCGGTGCAGCATGACCGGATGCTTGCGCGTGTTGTCTTCGGCCACATACTCGGCACCCAGACGCACCGGCATGTTGAAATCGACCTGCATCGTGCCGCATTGCCATTGGCGCCCGAGCGCGTCCTTGAGCGTGTATTCGATCTTCGGGCCGTAGAAGGCGCCGTCACCCGGCGAGACCGTGTACTCGCACCCCGAACGACGCAAGGATTCCATCAAGGCGAATTCGGCCTTGTCCCAGAGTTCGTCGGCGCCGACCCGCTTCTCGGGCCGCGTCGCCACCTTGTAAAGAATGTCGGTGAAGCCGAAATCGGCATAGACCTTCTGCAGCAAGGCCGTATAGGCGACGCATTCGTCGAGGATCTGGTCTTCGGTGCAGAAAATGTGGCCGTCATCCTGCGTGAAGCCACGCACGCGCATGATCCCGTGCAACGAGCCCGACGGCTCGTTGCGATGGCATTGGCCGAACTCGCCATAACGCAAAGGCAGATCGCGGTAGGAGCGCAGATCGGAATTGAAGATCTGGATGTGGCCCGGACAGTTCATCGGCTTGAGCGCGTAATGACGGTTCTCGCTCTCGGTCGTGAACATGTTGTCTTTGTAATTCTCCCAATGGCCCGACTTCTCCCACAACGAGCGGTCGAGAATCTGCGGCCCCTTCACTTCCTGATAGCCGTTGTCCTGGTAGACCCGGCGCATGTATTGCTCGACTTGCTGCCAGATCGTCCAGCCCTTGGGATGCCAGAAGATGAGCCCCGGCGCTTCTTCCTGCATGTGGAACAGGTCGAGCGCCTTGCCCAGACGGCGGTGATCGCGCTTTTCGGCCTCTTCCAGCATGTGCAGGTAGGCGTCCTGCTCGTCCTTTTTGGCCCAGGCCGTGCCGTAGATGCGCTGAAGCATCTCGTTCTTGCTGTCGCCGCGCCAATAGGCGCCCGCGACCTTCATCAATTTGAAGACTTTGAGCTTGCCCGTGCTCGGCACGTGCGGGCCACGGCACAGGTCGGTGAACGCGCCTTCGGTGTAAAGCGAGACGTCTTCGTTCGACGGAATCGATTCGATCAACTCGGCCTTGTAGGCCTCGCCCAGGCTCTTGAAATAAGCCACGGCCTCGTCGCGCGGCAACACCTTGCGCGTCACGGGTTCGTCGCGCTTGGCGAGTTCGACCATCTTCGCCTCGATCGCCGCCAGATCTTCGGGCGTGAACGGGCGCTTGTAGGCGAAGTCGTAATAAAAGCCGTTTTCGATCACCGGGCCGATCGTCACCTGGGCCTCGGGGAACAAGGTCTTGACCGCATAGGCAAGCAAATGCGCCGTCGAATGGCGGATGACTTCGACGCCATCGGCATCCTTGTCGGTGACGATCGACACTTCGCTGTCGGCCGTCACTTCAAAGCTGGTATCGACCACCTTCGCTTCGGCCTGCCCGGGTCCGCGCACCTTGCCAGCCAGCGCGGCCTTGGCCAGACCGGTGCCGATCGACTGCGCGATCTGCGCAATCGTGACCGGGCCGTCGTACTCGCGTCGTGAACCATCGGGAAGTGTGATCGCAACCATGCTGCGTCCTTTCGTATTTCTCGACCTGGCCGCGCCGCCCGAACGGGCAAACAAAAAGCGCGGACCAGGCCGCGCTTTCGTTTCATGAAGCAATGAGAAGCCGCCGACCTAGCGTCGTGTATGCGTGCCGAGGAGAGTTCGCGGTGTCATAACCGTGCTGCCTTTCTCGCTCTTACACAAAATGGTCGATCGGGGTTCCGGGAAGAAATCTGGTGGGCGCTACTGGATTCGAACCAGTGACCCCTACCATGTCAAGGTAGTACTCTAACCAACTGAGCTAAGCGCCCGGAGCCATGCATTATAGCAGCATCTAGCGGCGTTGCGCTTGCAGCACCCCGCGCACGTCGCGAATCTGACGCAAGGCGCCGTTGAGCGCGGCCGAGTCGCGGACTTCGGCCGTGAATTGCATGTGCGCCTCGCCGCGACGGCTCTGGGTCTTGACGCCGATCACATTGATCTTCTCGCGCGCAAAAACATCCGACACATCGCGCAGCAAGCCTTGGCGGTCATTGGCCAGCACCACCACATCGACCGGGAACACCGATTCCGGCGTGGTCGCACCCCATTGGGTCTCGATCACGCGTTCAGGATGCTCGCGCGCCAGACGCTGAAAACCATCGCAATCGGTGCGATGGATCGAGACGCCCTTGCCGCGCGTGACGAAGCCGCTGATCGCATCGGGCGGCGCCGGTTTGCAGCAGCGCGCGAGTTGCGTCAGGAGTTTATCCATCCCGACCACCAGCACCCCCGACTTGGTCAGGTCGGCCTTGCCCTTGCTGATGCGCGCCGGGTGCAGTGTCTGTTCCTGCGCGGCCGGCTCGGGCTGCTCGAACAAGGCGTCGATCTGACGGATGTTGAAATCGTCGCGCGCGGCCGCCGCGAACAGGTCTTCGCTGCGCGAAAAATCGAGTCGGGAAGCAATGTCGTCCAGGCTGGCGCCGGTCTTGCCGATGCGCTGCAATTCGCGCTCGATGCGCGCGCGCCCTTGCGCCATCGCCTCCTCGGCCTCGACGCCATTGAAATACGCGCGCACCTTGGACTTTGCACGCGGACTCGCCAGAAAGCCGAGTTGCGGGTTGAGCCAATCGCGCGACGGCCCGGCAGTGGCGGCCTTGCTCGCCACGATCTCGACCGTCTGTCCGGTCTTGAGCTGGGTGTTCAACGGCACCATCGCGCCATTGACCTTGGCGCCGCGGCAACGATGACCGAGATCGCTGTGCAGGTGGTAGGCGAAATCGATGGGCGTCGCGCCGACCGGCAGATCGACGACGCGCGCTTGCGGGGTCAGCACATAGATGCGGTCATCGACGGTCGCCGACTTGAGCTTCTCGGTCCATTCGGCGGCATCGAATTGATCATCGAGCTTGGACTCGCTGGCGGCCTGGGCGACTTCGTTCTTCCAAGCGAACAATTGCCGGATCCAGGCGATCTTCTCGTCGTAAGGATTGTTGGCAGCGAGGCTTTTGTTGCCGGCTTCCTTGTAGCGCCAATGCGCGGCGACCCCGTACTCGGCGAACTGATGCATTTCGCGCGTGCGGATCTGGATCTCGAACGGACGGCCGTCGTCGGCGACGACCACCGTATGCAGCGATTGATAGCCGTTGGCCTTGGGCCGCGAAATGTAGTCGTCGAATTCCTTCGGAATCGGCTGCCACAAATGGTGGACGATGCCGAGGACCGTATAACAATCCTTGAGATCGTCGACGATGATGCGGAACGCGCGCACGTCGTACAGGCCGCTGAAATCGACGCCCTTGCCCTGCATCTTGTTGCGGATGCTGTAGATGTGCTTGGGCCGTCCGCTGACCTCGCCCTGGATGCCGGCCTGCGCGAGTTCGGCGCGCAGACGCTCGGTCGCGCTGAGGATGAAGCTCTCGCGCTCGGCCCGCTTTTCCTCGAGCATCTTGGCGATGCGCTTGTAGGTGTCGGGTTCGATGAAGCGAAACGCGAGGTCTTCGAGCTCCCACTTCAGTTGCCAGATCCCGAGCCGGTTTGCGAGTGGCGCATACAGGTCGAGCGTTTCCTGGGCGTAGCGCAGCCGCAGATCGACATCGGCGACGTCCTTGATCTCGGCATACCAGCGCAAGGTCCGCAGACGCGACGCCAGGCGCACCAGCACCACGCGCAAATCGCCCACCATCGCCAACAGCATCTTGCGCAGCGCCTCGGCCTGCGCCTGCATGGCCTTTTCCGGATTGCGCTCGTTGCGCTGCGCTTCGGCTGCGCGATCGTCGCTGCGGGCGCGTGCCATTTCCGTCACGCGCATGAGCTGGACGATGCCCGACACCATTTCGGCGATTTCATTGCCAAAACGCTCGGCCAGCACTTCCTTGGTCACCGGATGATCGGACCGATCGGCATCGGTGGTGCCGTACAGCAAGGCAGCGATCTGCGTTGCGGCGTCGCTGCGCAAACCGGACAAGATCGTCGAGATCGCGATCGCGTGATCGAGCGTGCCCTCGCCCGTCGGGGCGATGTGCTTGCCGTAGGCCTCGCGCGCGAAGCCGAGCGCTTCTTCGTAGCGCTTGGAAAAGTCCGAGGCGCCCGGAGTTTCGGGCGCCTCGCCATGTTGGACCGCTGTTACCATGGACCGAAGTCTAGCGAATTGCGTTGGCGTCGGCGCGCCGACCCGGCCGAAACCGCTTCAACGCACGACCAAGTCCCAATGCCCGCATGAGTTGGATCAAACGCCTGTTCGGCAAACGCGCCACGCCGCTCATCGACACCGCCGTCTGGGCGCAAGTGCTGCGCGGCCTGCCCTTTCTCGCGGCGCTCGACGAAAACGAACACCAGGCGCTGCATGCGCTCGCCAGCGAATTCATCGCGTGCAAGGCCTTTTCCGGGGCGGGCGGCCTCGAACTCACCGACGAGGTCGCGGCGGCGATCGCAGCCCAGGCGTGTTTGCCGGTGCTGCATCTGGGGTTGGGCATGTTCGACGATTTCGCCGAGGTGGTCGTCTATCCGGGCGAATTCCATGTCGAACGCGAATTCGTCGACGACGCGGGCGTCGTGCATGACGTTTCCGGCCCGCTGTCGGGCGAGGCGATGCCGGGCGGACCGGTCGTCATCAGTTGGGAAGACGTGGCGCAAGGCGCCGCCGACGCACACACACCCGAGGCCCGACCGGCCTACAACGTCGTGATCCACGAATTTGCGCACAAGCTCGACCTCGCGAGCGGTGAAGCCGATGGCCTGCCGCGCTTTCATCCGCGCCTGCACGCCGATATCGATCCCGACGATTGGTGCGCGGTGCTCGACGATGCGCACGCCGACTTTTGCGCCATGGTCGACCGGCTCGAAGCGCGTTTTCCGCGCCACCTCGACCCGGAAAGCGAAGCCGGCCGCCGCCATTACGACACCCTGCCCCTCGATGCCTATGGCGCCGATGATCCGGCCGAGTTTTTCGCAGTGGCGACCGAAGCGTATTTCGTCGCGCCGCAACGGCTACGCGAGGCTTTTCCCGCGCTGCATGCGATGCTCGACCGGTATTACCGACCGCCGCTCAGGGCAAAGCCGCCGTCAGCACGATCTCGATCAGACAACTCGGATTGAACAAGGCCGCCTCGACGGTGGCGCGCGGCGGCGCATTGCCGCGTGGCACCCAGGCATCCCAGACCGCATTCATGGCCGGGAATTCGCGGATGTCCTTCATGTAGATCATGGTCATGAGGATGCGCGTCTTGTCGGTACCGGCTTCGGCCAGCAATCGATCGATCGCCGCGAGCACGTCGCGGGTTTGCGAGCCGATGTCGCCGGTCAGATCCTCGGCCACCTGCCCGGCCAGATAGACCGTGCCGTGATGGATCGCCATCTCCGACAAACGGTCACCCACATGTAAGCGTTGCAGCGTCATCGTCATTCTCCAGTGTGCGTCGCGTCGGCCGCGAGAAAGCGCTCGACCACCGCGATCTGATCCTCGTGCATGAGCATCGGCGCATGGCCGATGCCGGCAAATTCAACCAACTGCGCCTTCGGACCGCGCTCGCCCATCGCTGCATGCGTGGCGCGCGACAACAAGTCGGACTCGGCACCGCGCAAAACCAGGGTCGGGCAACGAATCGCGTCGTAGACCTCCCAGAGCAAGATGTCGGCACCGGTCGGGTTCGCCTGAGCCAGCACGCGAAAAGCAGCGCCAATGCGCGGATCGTAATGAAAGCGCCAGACCTTGCGCCCGTCCTCTTCACGCTCGACGAGGACATTGGCCGCGAGCTTGCGCCATTGATCGTCGGTGTGCGGCCCGAAAGAGACCGAAATCTGGCGCACATACTGCACGCCATCGTCGAAGCTCGCGAACCGGATGTCCGCGCCGATGTATTCGCCGATGCGCGCCAGCGCCTGACCATTGAGCACCGGACCGACGTCATTGAGCACCAGACGCGTGATGGGCGATTGCGGCAGCGATGCGAGCGCCATGCCGATCAATCCGCCCATGCTGGTCCCGATCCAGCGCACCTGCGCCGCGCCGAGCTTGCCCAGCAGCGCAGCACAATCGAGCACATATTGCGGCACGCTGTAGCCTTCGATCGGATCGGCGGCGGCCGGCAGCCAATCGCTGCGCCCGCGGCCGACGATGTCGGGACATACGACACGATAGCGGCGGCACAACACCTGCGCCAGTCGGTCGAAGTCGCGGCCGGAGCGCGAAAGCCCGTGCACGCAGATCAGTACTTCTGGATTGTCCTGATCCCCCCACTCCGTCCAGGCCATACGATAGGTACCGAAACGGCTCTTACATTCGACGGTATCGAAACGGGGCAGCACCGGGTTGGTTGTCATGCGGGCATCCTCGCTATGGTCGTTAGAATCATACGCGTTGCCCGGTCGCGGGCCGCAGCCGTATTTCTCATCACCACGTTCATCGGAGTCTTCGCATGGCACTTCTGAAAGGCAAGAACGCGCTCGTCACAGGATCCACCTCGGGCATCGGTCTGGGCATCGCGCAAGCGCTGGCTGCCGAAGGGGCCAACCTTTGCCTCAACGGCTTCGGTGACGCCGCCGCGATCGATCAATTGCAAAAGGACGTGGCCGCCCAATACGGCGTCAAGGTCACCTATCACGGCGCCGACATGAGCAAGCCGGCCGAGATCCGCGCGATGGTCGCGCACGCGCAATCGGTGCTCGGCAGCGTCGATGTGCTGGTCAACAATGCCGGCATCCAGCATGTGAGCGCGATCGAGGATTTCCCCGATGAAAAATGGGACGCCATCATCGCGATCAACCTGAGCTCGAACTTCCACGCGATCAAGGCCGCGCTGCCGGGCATGAAAGCGCGCGGCTGGGGCCGCATCGTCAACATCGCATCGGCGCATGGCCTGGTGGCGAGCGCGCAAAAAGCCGCCTATGTGGCCGCCAAGCATGGCGTCGTCGGCCTGACCAAGACGGTCGCGCTCGAAACCGCGCTCACGCCGGTCACCTGCAACGCGATCTGCCCGGGCTGGGTGTTGACCCCGCTGGTGCAAAAGCAGATCGATGATCGCGCCGCGCGCGAAGGCAAGACGATCGACGAGGCCAAGAAGGAGTTGCTGGGCGAGAAGCAGCCCTCGCTCGAATTCGTCACGCCCGCGCAATTGGGCGGGCTCACGGTGTTCCTGTGCTCCGACAACGCGGCCCAGATCCGCGGCGTCGCCTACAACGTCGATGGTGGCTGGCTCGCGCAATGACACCGAGCCGATGAGACCCGGCGCGCCCAGTCTCAGCGATAAAGCTGCGGCGCGCCGTCGCGCTCGACCGGCATGACGTAGGACTGCATGACGCTGCCATCCCAACGATGCAGCAGCCAGCCCGGCGGCTCGAACACGAAGGCCTCGGGCGTTTGCGGATCGAATGCCACGGGAATCTGATGCGCGACCGAGGGCGCGGTCATCGCGATCTTTCCGGCAAACGGCACGACCAGCGCGCGATGCACATGGCCGCAGATGACGCGTTGCACTTGCGGATGGCGCGCCAGAATGGCGGCGCACTCGTCGGCGCCTGAGCGCAAACCCAGGCGATCCATGAAGCCGATGCCGGTCGCGAACGGCGGATGATGAAAGGCCACCACGGTCGGCCGGTCCGGCGCTTGCGCGAGCGTGCGGTCGAGCCAATCGAGACGTTCGGCACACAGGCTGCCCCAGGCATGGCCGGGCTCCACGGTGTCGCACACCACGAGCCGCCCCTGCCCGACCTCGACCGCATACTGATGAAACGGCGACGCCTGTTCGCCGGCCGCCACGCCGAAAACCGCCCGCAACGCGGCGCGGTCATCATGGTTGCCCACTTGCAGATGCACCGGCATCACCGCGCTCAAAGGCGCCAGCGCGGCACGCAATTGCAGGTATTCGTCGACACTGCCGCGCTCGACCAGATCGCCGGTCAGCACCACCGCATCGGGCCTCGGCGAAAACGCGAGCACGCTCGCCACGGCCTTCTTGAAGAATCCGCCCGTGTAGACGCTGCCCTGCAGCGGCTTCGCGCACAGGTGCAGATCGCTCATTTGCGCCAGCAGCATCGCGCCTCCTGTCGCCCGATGGTCCGGCCTCAGCCGCGCTGCTCGCGCTTGGGGCTTTGCGCCACCGTCTGAAACGGCGCTTCGTCGTTGTGCGCGCTCTCGCCCACCGGCGAAGGCGCCCGCGGCGGCTGGTGTTGCATGCCGGCGCCGTTGCCTCCCGCGGCGGCCGGACGCAGACGGTAATCGGGGCTTGCCGCGGGCGGCGGTTCCATGCCCCAGGTCGGGTCGGGAATCTCGCCGAACACCTGCTTCAAGCGCGAGCCCCAGGTGTTGTGGATCATCTCGAAATACTGGTTGCGATGGTCGATCTGGGCGAAGCGCGTGACCCGCAAGGCGTCGGCTTCATAGACCAGCAGATCGAGCGGCAAGCCGACCGAGATGTTGGAACGCAAAGTCGAATCCATCGAGATCAGCGCGCACTTGGCCGCTTCGTCGAGCGGCATGGTCGGCGCGAGTACGCGGTCGATGATGGGCTTGCCGTACTTGGCTTCACCGATCTGGAAGTAGGGATTCTCCGGAGTCGCTTCGATGAAATTGCCGGCCGCATAGACCTGGAACAGCCGCGGCGACTCGCCTTTGATCTGCCCGCCGAAGATGAACGAGCAATTGAAATCGACGCCGAAATGCTTGAGATGCTCGGCGTCGCGCTCATAGACCGCGCGCACGGCGTCGCCGACGACCGTCACCGCGTCGAACAGATTCTTGGCCTTCCAGACTGTCGCCCCATCGGCTGCAGTGCGCTCGGACAGCCATTGCCGCACGGCCTGGCTGATGGCGAGGTTGCCCGAGGTCATGAGCACGAGCACGCGGTCGTCGGCGCGCTCGAAGACCGTCATCTTGCGAAAAGTCGAGATGTGATCGACGCCGGCATTGGTACGCGAATCGGAAAGGAACACGATGCCGGCATCGAGCCGCATCGCCACGCAGTAGGTCATTGGTGTCACCCGTGAAAGAGCGACGATTCTAACAAGCGCGACCTGGATATTCGGAATCGTGAATTGCGCCGCAAACTGCGCGTAAATCCTGCTTTGGTTCTTTGCGCGCGAAGACGATACTGCAGTTGGTTTCCTCCCTGATGCGATCCTTGCGAGTGGTTTCTCCCCGGATCGTTTGGGCGCCTGGATCGCTGAGCACCGCAGATCAGGCGCCCTTTCTTTTGCTCCATCCACCCCCTCGCCTGCGGCAATGCAGCAGCCGTCTTGCGCTATCTTCGCGCCCGACGGCGCTCACAAGGCGCCGTCCTTCACATGGAGAAAGCCGCATGCCGAATCTGTCTTTCGTTTCCCCGACACCCAACAGCCCCTGGGGAACCTATCTTTCGCAAGTCGACCGTGTCGTCCCCTACCTCGGGCGCCTGGCGCGCTGGGCCGAAACCCTGCGCCGCCCCAAGCGCTGCCTGATCGTCGATGTTCCCATCGAGATGGACGATGGCAGCGTCGCGCATTTCGAGGGTTACCGCGTCCAGCACAGCCTGACGCGTGGGCCCGGCAAAGGCGGCGTGCGCTACCACCCCGATGTCACGCTCGAAGAAGTCATGGCGCTGTCGGCCTGGATGACGGTCAAGAACGCGGCGGTCAACCTGCCTTACGGCGGCGCCAAAGGCGGCATCCGCATTGACCCATCCAAGCTGTCGCGCAAGGAACTCGAAAAAGTCACCCGCCGCTACACCAGCGAAATCGGCCTCATCATCGGCCCGAACACCGACATCCCCGCGCCCGACGTGAACACCAACGCGCAGATCATGGCGTGGATGATGGATACCTATTCGATGAACGTGGGCGCCACCGCCACCGGTGTGGTCACCGGCAAGCCGATTCCGCTCGGCGGCTCGGCCGGCCGCGTGCAAGCCACCGGCCGCGGCGTCTATGTGGTCGGCCGTGAAGTCGTGCGCCGCCTGAACATGGACATCGATGGCGCGCGCATCGCGGTGCAAGGCTTCGGCAATGTGGGTTCGGTCGCGGCCAAATTGTTCGTCGCCAATGGCGCCAAGCTGGTCGCGGTGCAAGACCATACCGGCACCGTCCTCAACGAGCATGGGCTCGACATCGCCGATCTGCTCGAACATGTGCGCGCCACCGGCGGCGTCGGCGGTTTCAAGGGCGGCGATGCGATCGCGAACGAGGATTTCTGGAACGTCAAGACCGACATCCTGATTCCGGCCGCGCTCGAAGGCCAGATCACCAAGGAGCGCGCGCAGCGCATCCAGACCAAGATCGTGCTCGAAGGCGCAAACGGCCCGACCACGCCCGACGCCGATCTGCTGCTCGGCGAGCGCGGCATCATCGTGGTGCCCGACGTGATCGCCAATGCCGGCGGCGTGACGGTGTCTTATTTCGAATGGGTGCAGGATTTCAATTCCTTCTTCTGGACCGAAGACGAAATCAATCTGCGCCTCGAACGCATCATGTCGGGCGCGTTCAAGAACATCTGGGACACCCACGAGCACCATCGCATTCCGCTGCGCACGGCGGCCTTCGTGGTGGCCTGCACCCGGGTGCTCGAAGCGCGCGAAGAACGCGGGCTGTACCCCTGAACCGCGCGCCTTTCAGCGCGAGACCGTCACGCGCACATTGACCTTGAGCCGTTCATCGCCGCCGCCGGTGCGCACCCCGCGCACCGGGGCGGCGGTTTCGTAATCGCGCCCGATCGCGAGGCGGATGTAGCGCTCCGAGGCCCAGCAGGCATGGGTCACATCGACGCTGAACCAGGCGTTCTCGTGCGCATCCCAGACATCGACCCAGGCATGGCTCGCAAGATCTGATTTCGCGCCCGGATAGAAATAACCCGAGACGTAGCGGCACGGCACGCCGAGTGCATGGCAGGCCGCGATGTAGACATGCGCCTGGTCCTGGCAGACGCCTTTGCCGAGCGCGATCGCGTCGGCCGCGGTGGTCGAGACCTGGGTCGCCTTGGGCGTGTATTGGATGGCCTCGCCCACGCCGTGCGCCAGCGCCAGCCATTGCCCGCGGCCTTGTTCCAATCCGAGATGCGCGCGCCCGAGCGCCGCGAGCGCCGCATTGGCTTCGGTGTACCAGGTGGGCACGATGAAAGCCATCGGGGCGACGATATGGCCGCTGGGCTCGCGCAAACGCCCGTCCACCAGGGGTTTGGTTTCGACGATGCCGCCGGCCACCACGCGGATCTGGCTCGCCTGCTTGGCCAGCGTGAAGGTGTGCATCTGGTTGCCGAACCCGTCGACGCTATGGTCGAGCGGTGCCGGCGCCTGGATCTGCCAATCGAGCGTGGTCTGGTCGGGCTCGATGCGCGGCGTCAGCCGCAATTGCTGGATGGTGTGGAAAAACGGCGCGGAATACGCATACAACGTCTCGTGCTGGACGGCCAGGCGCATGACGGTCCCGCTTTCAGTCGAGCGGGGTGACGGTGACGGCCACCTGCAAGGTATGGGCGCCGCCGCCATGGATGACGCCGCGCAGCGGTGGCACATCGAGATAATCGCGGCCCCAGCCGATGGTCAGATGTTCGCGATCGACCGCGATGCCGTTGGTCGGATCGAGATCGACCCAGCCGGCCTTCGGACACCAGACCGAAACCCAGGCATGCGAAGCATCGGCACCCACCAGACGTTCGCGCCCGGGCGCCGGATGGGTGAGCAGATAACCGCTGACATAGCGCGCGGCCAAGCCGAGCGAACGCAGGCAGCCGATCATCACATGCGAGAAATCCTGGCAGACGCCGCGCCGCAATCGCAGCGCTTCGAGCGCATGGGTGCCGACTTCGGTGCTGGTCGGATCGAAGGTGAATTCGCGGTGCATGCGCCGGGTGAGCGCGAGTGCGGCATCGACGAGGCGGCGCCCCGGCGTGAAATCGCTGGCGGCATAGGCACGCAAGGCATCGTCGATCGGCACGTAATGCGAAGCGAAAGTGAATTCGCTTGCCGGCTGCCACGGCTTGCCGGCGTGATAACGCAAGGCCTCGGCCGTCTCTTCCCACGGTGCAGAAACATCGAGCGCCGCGTCGAGATCGCGCGGCTGAAGCACGACTTCGCTTTGCATGCGCACCGCGAGCGATTCGTGCGGCTGAAAATAGGCGAACTGGTCGCGCGCGTTGCCGAAGGCATCGATGCGCTCGGAGCGCTGGGTCGGTTCGGGCTCGATCAACAAGGCATGCGACACCACTTCCTGCATCGGCAGCGCACGCGGATGCAGACAAGCCTGGTGATAGGCCACATCGACGCGCGACGAATAGGTGTAGTGCGTCTCGTGGACGACTTGCAGGCGAGCCGGCGCGTTCATGCGGTGACCGCCCGGAACCAGTCGTCGGTCTGGGCGAAATAGCGCAAACCGATTTCGTCCGACACCCGAGCCGCCGCGCCGATCAATTCGCTCGCGAGCGCTTCGAGCACCGGGTAACGCCCCTCGTCATTGCGCGCACACAAGGCGCCCAGCACCCAGGTCTGCGGATCTGGCAGCAGATCGACCAGACTCTGGTTGCCTTCGTCGGCGGCGCGCTCGGGCAGGCGCGCGAGCGCGCCACGCAAATGCTGAACGCAACAGGCGAGCGCGCGCGGGTTCTCGGCATCCATCACAAGCAGATCGATGAGCGCGACCATCTCGGTGCGGCGCTGGTAATGCGCGCGATAGGTGATGGCGCTGTCGAACAGATGCAGCAGCAGATTGAAGCCGGCCGGAAAACGCGTCGCGCCGGATTCGAGGATGGTCAACATCAACCCCGCCATGGTCGCCAGCCGCTCGACCATGCGGCCGACGGTCAACATGCCCCAGCCGTCGTCACGGGTCATGCGGTCGGTCTGTTTGCCGGTGATGGCCGAGAGCAGCATCAGCACGCGTTCGAGCGCAGGCAGCACATCGGCCCCCGAGGGCAGATTGCCCTGCGCATCGGCCGGGATCAGCGCGGCGAGTTCTTCGCGCGCCGACAGCATGGTGCGCCAATGCTCGGGCGCGAGGCGGTCGCGGATGTGGCCGGCCGCGCGTTCGAGCGCCGCCAGATCGAAGCCCAGGCTGCGCGCATGCAGCGGGTCGGGCAGATCGGCGATCAAGGCGCGTTCGAACACGCGCAGGCCTTGTGCGGGCGTCGGCACTTCGGGCGAGACCAGCCCGCCCGCGACCGAAATCCGGCCGATCGCATCGAGCACCGCGGGCGGCATCGCGGCGTCGCCGTTGAGCATGCCGAGCACGCGCATCGCGAGTTGCGCCGCGCATTCGGCGCGTTCGGAATACCGGCCGACCCAGAACAAATTTTCGGCCGAGCGGCTCGACACCGGCCGGCGCTTGTGTGCGAGGTCTTCGGGCTGCAAGGCCTTGGGCAGCATCGAGAATGCATCGACTTCGCCGGCCGTCATCACCCAGGTGTCTGCGCTGCTGCCGCCGCGCTGCATCGAAACCGTGGGTTCGTCGTAGGCGCCGATGCGCGTCAAGCCGCCGGGCAGCACGCGCCAGCCTTCATCGCGGTCGCGCACCGCGTACACGCGCAGCATCGAATGCCGCGGCACCAGGCGCCCGCCTTGCCAGGTCGGCAATTGCGCGAGCGGCACATACGATTGCACGGTGTAGCGCTCGGGATGCGCCTCGATGGCGGCGCGGCATTGCGCGAGTTCCTGCTTGGTCAGACGCATGCCGACCATGGGCTCGAAGCCCTGGCGCGGCGCTGTTGGTTTGATGACGTAACGGTCGAGCTCGGGCAGCACGCGCGCGCGCACCGCGGGCTCGCCGCACCACCAGGTGTCGAGCGAAGGCAGATGCAAAGGCTCGCCGAGCAGGCGTTGCGCGATTGCGGGCAGAAAGCCCATGACCGCCGCCGATTCGAGGAAGCCCGAACCGAGCGCATTGGCGACCACCACATTGCCCGCGCGCATCGCCTGCACCAGCCCCGGAATGCCGAGGGTGGAATCGCTGCGCAATTCGAGCGGATCGCAGAAATCGTCATCGAGACGGCGCAACACCGCATGCACGCGCTCGAGGCCGTACAGCGTCTTGAGGTAAAGCTTGTCGTCGCGCACCGTGAGATCGCCGCCTTCGACCAGCGGCAGACCCAGATAGCGCGACAAGTACGCGTGCTCGAAATAGGTTTCGTTGTAGGGCCCAGGCGTGAGCAGCACCACGCGCGACGCCTGGCCGGCGCCGCCCAGATGGAACAAGGTGTCGACCAGCGCCCGGTAGGTTGCGGCCAGATGCTGGATGCGCAGTTCGCGAAACGCTTCGGGAAACTGGCGCGAGATCGTCAGCCGGTTTTCGAGCACATAACCAAGGCCCGACGGCGCTTGCGTGCGTTGCGACACCACCCGCCATTGCCCGTCGGGCGCGCGCGCGAGGTCGAAGGCCGCGATGTGCAGATAGACATCGCCGGCCGGCCGCACATCCTTGAGCGCATGCAAATAACCCGGATGGCCGACCGTGAGCGCGGGCGGCAACAAGCCTTCGGCAATCAAGGACTGCCGGCCGTAGACATCGCGCAGCACTTCGTTGAGCAAGGCGGTGCGCTGGATGATGCCGCGCTCGATCGTGGCCCAATCATCGGGCGCGACGATGAGCGGCAACAGATCGAGCGACCACGGCCGCGCCGGCCCGTCGGTATCGGCATAAATGTTGTAGGTAATGCCGTTTTCGCGGATCTGGCGCGCGACCTTGTCCGCATGACGGTCGAGGTCGGCGAAGCCCGGACCGAGCAGATCGAAGAATGCGCGCCAGGGCGCGGTCATTTCCCGCGCGCCATCGGTGGCGCCACGCAATTCGTCGTAATGCCCGGGCCGTGCCGGCAATGCGAGGTGATTCGCGATCACCGAAGCATCGGTCTGATCTGGGAACTGAAAAAGCGAGCTCAGCGTTGATCCTTTGGCGGCGAAGCCTTAACGGCGCAAATCCAGCGTGAACGGAAACTCGAGGCTGCGTTCGGCCGGCTTGACGTTCATCTTGCCCGGGGTATGCCCGATCGTGAAGAAACGCGCAAGCCGCCGACTTTCGGCCTCATAGGCATTGATCGGGAAGGTCACGTAATTGCGCCCGCCCGGATGCGCGACGTGATACTGGCATCCGCCCAGCGACTTGCCCATCCAGGTATCCACGATGTCGATGGTCAGCGGCGTATCGACGCCGATGGTCGGATGCAGGCACGACGGCGGCTGCCAGGCGCGGTAGCGCACCCCGCAGACGAACTCGCCGACCCGGCCGGTCGGTTGCATCGGCACCGCTTCGCCATTGACGGTGACCACATGGCGGTCGCCATTGAGGCCGGTCGCGCGAATCTCGACGCGTTCGAGCGAAGAATCGACATAGCGCACCGTGCCGCCGATCGCGCCTTCCTCGCCCATCACGTGCCAGGGCTCCAGCGCGTGACGCAGCGTGAGCGACAGGTTTTGCGTGTGCAGCTCGCCCACGCGGGGGAAGCGGAATTCAAAGTGCGGGGCAAACCAGGCCGGGTCGAAATGAAAACCTGCGTCACCCAGTTCGGTCAATACATCGTCGAAGTCGGCTTTGACGAAGTACGGCAGCATGAAACGGTCATGCAGGCCGGTGCCCCAGCGCACCAGGTTTGAACGGTACGGTTCGCGCCAGAAGCGCGCGATCAGGGCGCGCATCAGCAGCGATTGCGCCAGGCTGCGGATGCTCTGCGGCATGGTCGCCGAGAACAGCATGGTCTGCCGCTTCGTGGGGAGCATGGAGACGATGCGCTCTACATCGGAAGGAAGCCCATGTCGAGCATTTCGTCGGCTTCATCGAGCACGAGATCACGGACGGAATCCAGTTTGAGGTTTCCGTTCAGGATATGGTCGAGCAGGCGCCCAGGCGTTCCCACCACGATATGCACACCGCTTTTGAAAGCGTCGAGCTGCGGCTGATACGCCACACCGCCATACACGGCCACCGAACGGATACCGAGGGGTTCCCCGAAGCGTTTGGCTTCCTCAAACACCTGCATGGCCAATTCGCGCGTGGGCGCCATGATGAGCGCCTGCGGTTTGAGGTGGCTCTTCTCGATGACTTGCAGCAGCGGCAGGATGAACGCGCCGGTCTTGCCTGATCCGGTCTTGGATTGGACGATAAGATCCATGGCGTTGACCAGATACGGCACGGCCTTTTTCTGCACGAGCATCAGGTCGTCCCAACCATTCTTACGGATGATCTCCTGAATCGCCGGGGAGAATTTTTCGATGGAATGATCCGGCAGCGGGGGCTGCGGCTCGACGATGGTCATCGGCGCTTCGCCCTTATATGGCGCGGCTTCGGTAGTTTCAATAATATCGCTCATGAATCAAAGATACCTTATCTGACTTCGGCCCCATCTGGAGCATGCGCGAGCACAGGGCCATGCGGCGTGCGCAGGGGTTTGTCCTTGTAACAGACTTGTCCGTTGCGGACAGTCAGTGGACATTTTTCGAAGTCCTTGATCGTGATTTGCGGCTTGGGTTTACTTTCCAATCCTTCGGCGGTCACAGCATCCCCCGGTTTCGCACCTTCAGGATTTGCCAGCGAAAGTTTTCCTTCGCCGTCAGCCGCCAACATCATACCCATGCTTGCGACACCGCGCAACATGGCAGGCTTCAGGTTGGCAACAAGAACACCGTGCTTACCGGTCAACTCTTCCTTGGACAGATGCTTGCGCAGACCAGCGCAGACTGTACGGGGTTCGGCTTCGCCCGCATCAACCTTGAGGACATACAACGCTTCAGCGTTGGGGTGTTCTTCAACGGAAAGGATCTTGACAGCGCGGAGTTCTACGGAGGAG
>CAXBRX010000002.1:0-33046 GCA_963977835.1 uncultured Derxia sp. | reverse complement strand
CCAGAACGTTTTCCTGGTGATCGCGAGTTGCCTGTTCTACGCGAGCTGGGACTGGCGCTTCTTGCTGCCGCTGCTGGTCACGACATCGCTGGACTATTGGATTTCGTTGCGGCTCGAACGCACGGCCCATGACGGGACGGCGCAATCGATCCGAAAGCGCTATCTGATGATCAGCGTGGTAGCGAACCTGTCGTTGCTCGGCTTCTTCAAATACTTCAATTTTTTTACCGACTCGGCCGCCGAGTTGCTGCGATTGTTCGGCGTCGACATTCCGGTGCGCACCTTCGACATCGTGCTGCCGGTTGCGATCTCGTTCTACACCTTCCAGGCACTGTCTTACACGATCGACGTGTACCGCGGTGAACTGCACGCCTCACGTTCGTTCTGGGATTTCTTTCTCGGCGTGCTGTACTTCCCTCATCTGGTGGCGGGACCGATCCAGCGCGCGGCGTCCTTGCTGCCGCAGGTCGTGCGTCCGCGCATCATCCAGCGCGCGCAGGTTCTGGAAGGTCTGCATCTGATCGTCTGGGGCTTCTTCAAGAAAGTCTTCATTGCCGATAACCTCGCCCCGATCGCCAATGCAGTCTTTGCCCATCCCAACCCGACGGGCGGAGAAACGCTGGTCGGCGTGCTGGCGTTCACCTTCCAGATCTACGGCGATTTCTCCGGCTATACCGATATCGCCCGCGGCATCGCGAAGATCATGGGATTCGAATTCCAGTTGAATTTCAACCTGCCGTACTTCGCCACCAATCCTTCGGAATTCTGGCGGCGATGGCACATCAGCTTGTCGAGCTGGCTGCGTGATTACCTCTACAAATCGTTGGGCGGTAACCGCAGCGGCAACACCAAGACCTACCGCAATCTGATGCTCACGATGCTTCTGGGCGGCTTGTGGCATGGCGCTGCGTGGAACTTCGTGCTCTGGGGCTTCTATCACGGCAGCATCCTGGCGCTGCATCGTTGGGCCACGCCCGCCCTGGAACGAATGGGCAGGGTCTTCGCGAAAGCATCGACGCTCTGGATCGGGCTATGCATGGCGACGATGTTCCTGATGACTTGCTATGGCTGGCTGCTGTTTCGCGCGACCTCCATGCATCAGATCGGCGCAATGACCGCGTCCTTGCTACACCCCGCAACCGGGCTCGATCTCGGCGCGCTCAAGCAGATCGCGTTGATCGTTGCCCCGCTCGTGCTCGTTCAGATCGTCCAATGGCGCAGCAAGGAGCTGTTTTTCATGCGCCTCGCCTGGATTCCGGTGCCGGTCAAAGTCATCGTCTATGCGTTGATGCTGTACCTGACGCTTTTCCTCGGCGGCGAACCGCAGGCCTTCGTCTACTTCCAGTTCTAGATCGCGCCCAGGACCCAGCATGCGATTCCATACTGCCCTGCGATACTTCGGCTACGGCGTGCTCGCGCTCGCCACGCTAGAAATCGCCGCGCGCGTCGAAGATGCGGTGCGCCACGGCGCATCGATGCTCGCCCCGTATTCGATCAACACGGTGTTTCAACCGAGCCCCTACGGCAAGGAAGGCAAACCCGGCGCGAGCTACCTGAAGTGGCACATGAACTCACTGGGCTACCGCGGCCCCGAGTTGGCGTCCGGCCGCACCAACGTGCTTGCCTTCGGCGCCTCGGAAACTTTCGGTCTGTACGAGAGTCCAGGCGAGGAGTACCCGCGACAGCTCGAAGCCGAACTCAATCGCGCCGCGCCGGGCGGTTATAACGTCGTCAACATTGCGATCCCCGGCCTGCGCATTGGACGCACCGGTTACCTGGAACGCGCCATCCGGCAAACGCATGCACGCTATGTCGTCATCTACCCGAGTCCCGCAAACTACATCGGCACCACGACGCCGTTTTGCGGGCAGGCTGACCAACCGATACGCGCGCAAACCGCGTGGAGCGATCAGATCCGCCTGCTTGGACGCTTCGATCAACTCGCAAAACGCACGCTGCCCGCCACTGTGATGACCGCTTCGCGCCGCTTGTCGATCTGGAACGAAACGCGATCCTCGGTGGTGATGGATCATGTGCCGCAAGCCTCGATCGATGCGTTCGCGACCGACCTCGAATGCGTGATCGAGGCCACGCGAGCACTCGATGCCGTGCCTATCGTGGTCACGCACGCGACCTTGTTCGGGCCTGCCGTCTCGCCTGAGACGCAAGACATGCTGGTCGCATGGCGCAAGTTTTATCCGGAGCTTGCCGAAGCGGGATTCCTCGATCTCGAACAACGCGCCAACGCCGCCGCCGAGCAAGTGGCCATGCGTGCCCAAGTGCCGCTGGTCCGCGCCGATCGCGCCATTGCGCCCGGGCGTGCCAACTTCGCGGACTTCGTCCATTTCAGCGATCAGGGCGCACACGAAATGGCGAGCCTGCTACGCGACACGATTCTCGACTTGGCCGCGCATCCTGCGGCACAGCCCATCGCCCCACAGGCCCTCTCGCAATGACGCAATTCTCTGCGCCCAAACTGCCGAATCACATCCCGTCGCTCGATGGCTTGCGGGCCGTCTCGATCGGACTCGTGCTGCTCGCTCATGCAGCCGCCACGGCCGGCGCACCGGCATGGCTCGACCGCCCCATGATCACCTCGCTGGGCAACGTGGGCGTGCGCTTCTTCTTCGTGATCTCGGGTTTCCTCATCACGACCCTGCTATTGCGCGACATCGACCGTTATGGGCAGATCCGGCTCAAATTGTTCTACCTGCGCCGGGCGCTGCGCATTCTGCCGGCCGCGTTCGTCTATATCGGCACGATGTGGGTGCTGTATCTCGCTGGAGTGATCGATCTGAATTTCTCGGTGCCCTCGCGCCAATACACCGATAGCGCGCTCGCCCATCTGCTGCATGCATTGACCTTCACCGCCAATTACAACCACGACTACAACTGGTACTACAACCATCTCTGGACCCTGTCGGTCGAAGAGCAGTTTTACCTGCTGTGGCCGTTCACGCTGTATTTCCTCGGCCTGCGCCGTGGCCTCCTGGTCGGTGGCGCCATGCTGTTCATCGCCCCTTTCATCCGACTGGCGATGTTCACCTTCGGGCACGGGCCGGAAATCGCACTGAGCCGCGAATTCCAGGCCGTCGCCGACGCGCTTGCCACCGGATGTCTGGCCGCATTGCTGCATAACCGGCTCAGCGACTCGAAGTTCTTTGTGCGTCTCACCGAATGGCCGGCGATTCCGATCGGCGGGTTGCTGATCGGCCTCGGGTATGGCGCTGCCCTGTTATGGCGCCCGGCAGCCTATGTGGTCGGACAAACCGCCGCCAACATCGGCATCCTGCTCATCATCCAGCATGTGGTTCGACACCCCGAAGGCTGGAGTTGCCGCCTGCTCAACGCACGTCCGTTCGTCG
This sequence comes from uncultured Derxia sp., assembly GCA_963977835.1. Taxonomy (GTDB): domain Bacteria; phylum Pseudomonadota; class Gammaproteobacteria; order Burkholderiales; family Burkholderiaceae_E; genus CAXBRX01. The sequence continues at coordinate 29,681 of CAXBRX010000002.1, read as the reverse complement.
CAGTGGGTGTGCTCAGTTATTCGCTGTACCTGTGGCAAGAGCCGTTCCTGTTCTTCCTGCCCCATACCTGGCCCACCTCGTTCCCGCAAAACCTGGTGCTCGCGTTTGCAGCGGCCATCGCGTCGTATTTCATCGTCGAGAAGCCTATCCTGCGGCTCAAGGACAGATTGACCGCCGCGACGCCGCGTACGCCACCTTCCCAATAACCAGGCACCGTCCCGAGACCCGCCATGGGCTTTGCGCTCTTTCTTCTCTTCATCGCCTTGACCTATCTGCGCCCGATCGAGGCGTACGCGCCGGAATTGGTGGTCTATCGACCCATGCTGGTGCTGATGCTGCTGACCTTCGTTGCAGCGTTCTGGCGCGCGATGAAAACGCGGCAAGTCGCAGCGAGTGCGCAAGATCTGCGCGTGTTCTTCGGATTCGTGGCCTGTATCGCGATCTCGGTCGCGGCCACCGGCTGGTTCAGCGGCGCACTCTATGCAGTGGTCGATTTCGCGCCGACCTTACTGATCTTCCTGACGATCGTCATGACGGTCACCGACATCAAACGCTTGCGCACGACCTGCGCGTTGATCATCGCCTGCATGATGGTGCTGTCGATCTTCGGCGCACTGGCGTATCACACCGGCTACATGGCGGACAAACTCGTCATGTGGCAGACGGTAGGCGATGACGAAAACATGGCCGAAACCGAAGCCGACGTCATCCCCGCCGACGACACTTCGGGCACGCGCTTGTGGCGCGTGCGCAGCCTCGGCTTCCTCAGCGATCCCAATGACTTCGGCCAGGCACTGGTGGTCGCCGTGCCCATGCTGTTGATGTTCTATGAACGACGGCGAGCATTCCGCAATCTCTTCGTGGTCGGCATTCCCGGCGCGATCATGATGTACGGCATCTACCTGACCCATTCGCGCGGCGCGCTCTTGGGCTTGGGATCACTGATGTTCTTCACCATCAAACGCGTGCTCGGCACGACCCGCACCGCGGTCCTGCTGGGGGCGATGGTGGTCGGCGCGATGGCCCTCAACTTCACGGGCGGGCGGGCCTACACCGCCAATGAAGAATCCGCGGGTGGACGCGTGGACGCCTGGAGCGAAGGCCTGAACATGTTTTCATACCGCCCCATTTTCGGGGTCGGTTATCACAATTTCACCAAGCACCATTCGCATACTGCGCACAACTCTTTCGTACTGTGCTTCGCCGAGACCGGCATCGTGGGCTATTTGTTTTGGTTGGGGCTGATCGTGCTGGCCTTCAAACAGACCACCCGCGCCATGGAACTCGCGCCCAAGACCTCCGATGGGTATCGATGGGCGGCGGCGATGCGAACATCGTTGATCGGCTTTCTCACGTGCTCATTCTTTTTGTCCCGCTCCTACGAGCCGGGCCTGTTCATTGCTCTGGCGCTGGCGTACGCGGCCTGGTTCAGCGCGCGTGAATCGGTCGCACCGGATTCGGTCGCCAAATTAATGGCCCCCGTGAAATGGCGTGCCGCCGCGTTCACGCTGCTCGTCGTCAGCATCTTTGCGATCTACGTCATCGTGGTCGTCAAGAATGCGACCATTGGGCGCAGCATCTGAGCATCACTGGGTGAGCACGCCGCCATGGGGCTGACCGATCTGCGCCAGATTGCGGTCGACGGTTTGCTGTTGCCGCCCGGGAGCCTGATTGCGCTGCTTTTGCTCGGGCTCGTGCTTGCGCGGCGCTGGCCGCGGCTCGGACACGGCCTTGTCTGGACCGCCGCGGTAAGCGCGTACCTGCTGTGCACCCCCTTGGTAGCGGTGCTGCTCACGCGCATGACGGGCGCGCATACGCCGTTCCAGGCTGCCGATGCCTCAGCCGCCCAAGCGATCGTCATCCTCGCCGCGGAACAACGCGAAGCGCCGGAATACGGCGGCAAGACCGTCGGCGACATGACCCTTGCGCGTCTGCGGCTGGGCGCGGAGATCGCTCGCACCACACATCTGCCGATTCTGGTATCGGGTGGCCGCTTCGAACCCGAAGACCCCGCCATGGCAGACATGATGGCCGACGTGCTGGAACGCGAATTCGGCGTCTCGGTCCGCTGGCGCGAAGATCTGTCGCGCAATACCCATGAGAACGCTGAGCAGTCTGCCGCTCGATTGCGCGAACAGGGCATCGACACGGTGGTACTCGTCACGCACTATGTCCATATGACTCGGGCGCGCAACGAATTCGCGCAGTTCCAGATCAAGACGATCCCAGCGCCGGTGCATGTGCCCGGCAGTCTTGCGCATTGGCATTGGGCGGATTTGCGCCCCGGGTTCGGCGCTTTGGAGCGCAGCGCACTGGCCTTGCGTGAGCTGTTCGCGCTGGCGGTGGAACCTTGGCGATGAGTCACCGGAGAATCCCATGAACCACCTGTGGCGGATGTTTGGATTGCTGACCCTGCTGGGCTGCCTGAGTGCATGTGAGCGCGCGAACGGCGTCGATGCGCAAGCAACGGCAGCGCTCACGCCGATGCCGCCGGTCTGGCATTACGGTGACCTCAAGAAAGCCTCGCTCGGGATCGGAGCCAACTTGAACGGCGCCATCGCGTTTCCCGCGAACAACGACTGGAATTCCTACATCTGGAACGCCCCCGTCGATCCGCAATCTGATCAGATCATCGCCAGCATCGGATTGGATACCCGGCTGCATGCCGACTTCGGCTCCGGACTTTACAAGGGCAAACCGGTCGGCATTCCTTATGTCGTGGTGAGCGGAAATCAACGCGCAGTGCCGATTCATATCGTCGCCTACCAAGACGAGAGCGATCCCGGCCCTTATCCCGTCCCGCCGAACGCGCCGATCGAAGGCGGCCCGGACGGCGAGCAGGACCGGCATGTGATCGTGATCGATCGCGACAACAATCGGCTATACGAAATGTTCCGCGCCTTTCCACAACCCGATGGCAGCTGGAATGCGGACGGCGGCGCAATGTTCCATCTCGATGCAAACCGTGTGCGGCCGTTTGCCGGACCGGGCTGGAGCAGCGCTGACGCGGCCGGTCTGCCCATCTTTCCCGGGCTCGTCCGCTATGAAGAAGCCTCTGCCGGCGTGATCGCGCATGCCTTGCGCTTCACCGTGGCGCGTTCGCGCAAAGCCTATGTTCCGCCAGCGACGCACTGGGCATCGAACCAGACCGCGAGCAACCTTCCACCGATGGGCTTGCGTGTACGTCTGAAAGCCAGCGTCCCGATTCCCGAGAGTTTCAGTACCGAAGGCAAGGCCATCCTGCAAGCGCTCAAGACCTACGGCATGTTCGTCGCCGACAATGGTGCGAACTGGTTTCTTTCCGGCGCTCCCGACGATCGTTGGGATAACGACCGCCTGCGCAAGGAAATCGGCAGCGTGCGCGGTTCGGATTTCGAAGTCGTGAAGATGGAAGGCTTGGTCACTCCTTGATGGCATCCCGCATTGATTCCCATGCTCAACTCTTCTGACGCCACGCGCGCCGCGCCGCCGACCGAGCGACCGTTACGCATCGTCCATGTGGTCGATTCCCTCGAATTCGGAGGTCTCGAACGCGTGGTCGTCGATCTGGCCATCGCGCAAAAACATGCTGGACATCAAGTGCAGGTGTTCAGCATCAACGCGACCGCCGGATTCCGGCCCAACCTGGAGTCCGCAGACATCCGTGTCGTGGTCGGCGACAAGCAAGGCACCCTCGATCGCCGCGTGTTGAAGTCGCTGCGCGCGACGACAGCCCAGGCGGATGTCGTGCATGCGCACAACTTCGTGCCCAACTATTACGCGGCGCTCGCCACCTTGTTCCAGCGCGGGCGAAGGGTGCAGATCTGCACTTGTCATGACATGGGCACGCGATTGTCGAATCGACGCTTGCGCTGGTTGTTCCGCTGGTCTTTGTCGCGCACACGGCGCGTTGCCATGGTGGGCCAGCAGGTGTGCGATCGCTTCATCGAAATGGGCATGGTCGACCCACGACGGGCGGTGACCGTGCTCAACGGCATCCCGGTGCAACGGTTTCGCAATTCGCCCGAACGCAAAGAGCGAGCACGCGGGCAACTGGGCTTGCCGGCCACGAGTCCGGTCATCGGATGCGTTGGGCGACTGGTGGGCCTGAAGAATCATGCGCTGCTGCTCACGCAAATGCCGCGCCTGCTCCAGACACATCCTGACTTGATGCTCGTCATCGTCGGCGATGGTCCGTTGCACGATCAATTGCTGGATCAGGTGCAGTCACTGGGCATCGCGCGTCATGTGATGCTGTTGGGTGCACGCACCGACGTCGCCGACCTCTTGCCCGCCTTCGACGTGTTTGCATTGCCGTCACAAACCGAAGGGCTGTCGATCGCGCTGCTGGAAGCCTGTGCAACCGGACTCGCGGTGGTGGCCTCGCGCGTGGGCGGCAATCCGGAGATCATCCACGATGGCCAAACCGGTCGCCTGATCGAGGCCAACGATGCGCAATCGTTGTTGCATGGCCTGACGGAACTCCTGGATGACCCCGTGGCTCGCGCCCGTTTCGGTGCCGCAGCATGCGATTGGGTCACCGCCCATGCCTCGATCGACGCTCTGCGCCGCGCTTATGACGATTGCTATATCCAGGCGCTGAACGGCTGATGGCCTCGAGCACCGCCGTGAACGAGATCCGCAAGTTCGACTGGATCGACAAACTGCGAGGCATCGCCATCCTCATGGTGGTGGCGGTCCATGTCATCGACGCGCTGCCCTTGGGCTACAAGCGCGGCTTCGTCGCCAGCGTCTTCGAGTTTGGTCAGCTCGGCGTGCAATTGTTCTTTGTCGCCTCTGCCATCACGCTGTGCTTGTCGACCAAGGGGCGCGCTCACGATGCCCAGGCATTGCCGGCGTTTTTTGTGCGGCGCTATTTTCGAATCGCGCCGATGTATTACCTCGGCGTCGTGCTGTATTGCCTGATCTCGTGCTTGCGTCATTGGTACGTCCAAGGCGTGTACACACCGAGTCCGCAATATTCGGCGATCGGCGTGTTCACCAATCTGGTCTTCATTCACGGGTTCACGCCGGCATCGAACAACAGCCTGGTTCCTGGCGGCTGGTCGATCGGCACGGAATTCGCCTTTTACGCGATCTTCCCCGCCTTGTTCGCCGCCTTGCACTGGAGCGCCCGCCGTCTGCCCATCGCGGCGGTCGTCGTGGGCCTGATCCTCGTTTGCCTCGGCGCCGAATGGGTGTTGAGCACGATCACCGGCGTCTGGGTCCAGAACAACACATTCCTGTACTTCAATCTGCTCAATCAGTTGCCGGTGTTCCTGATCGGCATGCTGGCTTATTGGATTCTGCAATCGGGCCGACGGCCCGCGAATGCATTGCTATGGACCTTGATCGCGCTGGCCGCTGCCCTGCTAGTCCTCGCATGGCACAGCGAAGTCAGGTTGGCGTTTTTCGCCGTCCCCTTGGTGGCAGCCTGCGGCTTTGCCTGCCTGGCCTTGTGGTGGTCGGCTCGGACCACCCGCGACGACTGGCTAAGCGAGGTGGGACGCCGCTCCTACTCGATCTACATCTTGCACTTTTTTGCGGTCCAACTGCTCGAACCGGCCTTGCGCAGAAGCGTCGTCGCCGGCCTCAGCACAGACCTCACCATCCTGGTGTGTTTCGTGATCGGGTCGGGCCTCGCCTACTTCATGGCCGGAATGACGCACCGCTGGATCGAATTGCCCGGCATCGCATTGGGCAAACGGGTCATCGAGCGCTTACGCGAACGCTGACGAGACTCAGCGCGCACCGCGCAGGGACGACAACGCACGCTTCATGAAGACCGGAAGACTCGCTAGGATGAGCACGAGCAACGCGCGCCCACTGAAGCGATGGCGCAACGACGCCTTCGCCGCACGCCTCGCGTCGGCACGCCTGCCAAGCGACAACAAACTCGACGCATACCGCCGTTGCAGCTCGGCGCGGGCACGGGCCACCATCTTCGGGTAGCGCGCAAGCACCTCCGGCCGTGCCGCCGCGAGCATGTCGTAGACGCGGAACAGCATCTCGTAGCCGGCCACGCTGTTGTCCCCAAGGCTCCCGCGCACCGGACGCTTGAACACGGCTGGAAATTCGAGCACGGGAATGCACGGACGCTCGACGAGGACCTTCAGATAAAAGTCGACATCCTCGGCAAAAGGCAGCGCGCGATCGAATCCCCCGACGCGTTCGAACGCGGAGCGCCGCACCATGACACACGAAGTACCGAAATAGGGGTTGATGAAGCTCGGCTCCATCGATGCGATCAGGGTGTGCGGAACCGATGCCGTCGTGTCTATCCTGCGCGCCGTGACTTCCGTATTGAATCGCTCGAGATCGTCCTCATACCGGCAATAGGTCAGATCGGCATCAGGATACCGATCCAGCAAGGCCACTTGCGCGGCGATCTTGTCGGCGTGCCAGATGTCATCGGCGTCCAGGAACGCGATGTATTCGCCGCTGGACTGCGCAACGCCGAAATTACGTGCCGATGACACCCCGCCATTGGCCTTGCGTAAACACTTGGCACCCGCAATGGCATCGACCAGTTGCGCGGTGTTGTCCTTCGAGCCGTCATCGACCACGATGACCTCGACCTGCGCAAAGGATTGATTCAACGCGGAATGCACCGCGTCCTCGATGAACGCCGCCGCGTTGTATGCCGGGATGATGACACTGACCTTGGCCACGCTCGAAACTCCGCTTTCAACGATCCGGAACATCGGACGGCGCGACCCACCGGGCCAGCCAGGCCAAGCGCGCAATCCGTGCGATCAACTGTGCAATGTAGCGGCGCTCTTCATCGCGCCACAAACCCGCTGGTATCGACAACACGATCATCGCGACACCGAAAAACAAGCCTGCAGCCCATTGGCTCAAAGGATGCCCCCCGGCGACCCAGACAATGGCATACGACAACGCAGCCACCACGCCGCCCAAGGCGTATTGCTTGAGCAACGGCCCCCATGGCAGACGCAGGCCCACGAAGCTGTGGATCCCAGCCACCACGATGAAGGCACACAACACGCTGGAGATTGCCTGGGCGAGCGCAGCACCGACCACACCATACGCAGGAATCAATACGATCGCGACAGCAAAAGTGGCGACGAACGAGACGATCGTCACACCGACGCGAAATCGTTGATTGTCGCTATTGGCCAGTACGGCGGAAAACGCGCCGTTGGCAAGCAGCACCCCGGCGGTGATGATCAGGATGCGAAAGATCGGCACGACCTCGGCATACTTCGCGCCGTACATGAGCCGCACCACGACATCGGCCCAACAGACGCCGACCCCGGCGATGAGCAATCCGAAGAATTGGTAATAGCGACAGGCATCCGCGAACAGCCCTTGCGCCTTGTTCCGATCACCCGAGCCCATGACATAGCCCATCAAAGGCATCATCACCGACGAAAGCCCCGCGACCAGCAGTTCGATCCCAGCCCGTGTGAGCGCCGTTGCGATTGCAAAAAAGCCCACCTCGGCCGCCCCCATCCAGCGATTGAGCAGGAACATCTCGACCGACCGATTGCCGATCGCGGAGATTGCGGCCAGGGTAGCGGTCCAGAACAGATGCGGCTTGACCCGAACCAACAATTCATTCTGGGCGTGGTCGATGACGCCATGCAGACCCGCGCGATGGAGTTGATAGCCTGAGATCAGCGCATAACTGATGCTGGCGATGGCAAACAGCAGCGCGTAGCCGAACAGGCTCCCTCCCCAGAGGGCCAGCGCCACCACCAGCACCGCATTGGTGAGCGTGACCAGGACGTTCGTCAACGGCTCGATGCCGAACCGCCCGTACCCCTTGGCGATCGACGTGTTGAACAAAGAACTCGCTTTGAAGCCGAACGAGAGGATCACGATCGCCACCAGAATGGTCGCGTGCCCCTCCCAGCCTGCCGGCCGTAGCCATGGCAGCGCGGCCACGTAGCCGATCGCCACGACCAGAATGCTCCAGCGCTGGATGCGGCGCAGCCAGGCATAGACATGCGATGCGGCGGCCGGTTGTTCGCGGCCCAGACATTCGGACACGAACTTGATGCCTGTCATCGTCAGGCCGTGGTTGGCGATCAACACCAGGATTCCCGTCAGCCAGACGAGGTAGGCATATCGGCCGTAATCATCCACGCCGAGCGTGCGCGCAATGAGCACGCTGACCGCCAGCCCGAGAAAGTAGCTGATATAGGTCGAGCCGGTGGTCCACAGCACTGCCTTGATTGCAGCAGCGCGGCCGAATGCCTGGTGGTTCGTCATCAGCGACTCGTGCGCCGCCAGGAGCCGCTGTACTGTCCGGTCGCGTATCGGTAGGACGCCACGAGAAATGCCCAGTTCAGCGCGAACAGGAAAGCCGGTATCCGCATCAGCCCGGGCAGACTGCGGCCGCGTTGACTCAGCGTGTACAACGCGCCTGCAGCCGCATAGCCGAGGATCTGCAACGCGCACAGCCAGCGCCAGAGCGTCGAATCGATCGCGAGCCACAGCGAAACCATGAGCGCCAGCATCAGCAGATGCGGTGCCACCCAACGCAACACCTTGTGCGAGAGATAGGCGAAGATCGTGCCGCCCGAGGTCCGCCACAGATATTCCGGATGGCGGATCAAGGCCTGGAAATTGCCGATGCCGATGCGCACGCGTCGCTTGTACTCCTCACCGATCGCGTCGGGAGTGTCTTCTTCGGCCCATGCGGTCGGTTCGTACACCAGGCGATGCCCGCTCGCGGCGACGTTCATTGCGACACAAAAGTCGTCGCAGATGGTGTCTGAAGCCAACGGCCGCCAGAGCGGGCGGCGAATCGCGTAGATGGCGCCGTTGGCGCCGAGCAGGCCACCGATGCGGCCCTCGAAGAATTTCAGAAACTGTTCGACGCGCCAATACAGGCTGTCCTGATTGTCGCCCGCCGCGCTCTTGAGTCTGAGTTCGCCACTGACGGCGCCGACTTTCGGATCAGCGAAATGGGCTACCAAGGGACGCAGCGCATTGCGATCGAAAAAGGTATTCGCATCGGAAAACACCAGGATCGGTGCTTGCGCACGCGCAACGAGATCGTTGAGCACGCTGGCCTTGCCGCGGTTTTGTTCGAACGCGAATCCGTGCAACCGCGGATCATGGAAGGACGCAAGAATTTCGCCCGTTCGATCGTGGCTTCCGTCCGAACCGATGTAGATGCTCAACAGATGTTCGGGGTAATCGAGCGCAAGCAGATTCTCGATCCGCTCACCAAGATGGCGCTCTTCGTTGTAGGCCGAGATGATTACCGCCACCGCGGGAAGTTCAGCCTCGCGCGGGACGCGCCGGTCGCGCTTGCGCAACACATAGCGCGTGTCGCGCAAAGTCTGTACCACTCCCGCCACCATCGCCAGAACGAAGGGGTAGAGCACATAGGAATACACGACAGCGCCGATACAGACGAGCACCAGCAGTTCGAGAGCGATGGACAGCAAGCGGCGATCTCACACCTGGGGAGCGTATTTGGGACGCGCGATCACATGATCCCGATACTGACCCGGATCACCATCGAGGCCGGCCTCGGCTGCCTTGACGATGTTGTACATCTCGCGCGCGCTGACGTAATGCAACTTCCACTTGGCGCCGTCGTTGTAGCGTGATTCGAGATACGAGAATGCACGATCCATCGGCTCGCCGAGCAGCGTGTTTATATCGCGCTCCTGGGTGCCATGCGTGTGCACTTTGACAAAGATCCACTCAGGTCGCCCATTCACGTGAACGCCGGTATCGACCCAGGCATCGATCCGATCGGTCGACGGCGAGCAACTGGTACGCACGTCGGCGTTTTCGATACGCGGAAAGATGCCGAACTTGCGGCTTCCCCATCGCAGGCCCAGCGGCCCCTGAATCAACATCAGATCGCCAACAGGCTGACCGCCAACCCGCACCGGCACGCCGGTGTCATGCGACTTCGGGCGATCCGGATCGTCGGTCGCGTAATAGATCTGGTTGATGGTGCTGGTCTGGCAGGGGTCGGGGGCAGACGGATAGGTGAAATCGGCGTAGCAGCCTTCTTCGCGCAGCACGATCAACTCGTTGTTCACCCCGCAGCCCAGGCCGTCGGGGTGACTGTTGTCGAGCGCCCAATTGCCGTGGATGAAAGCCCAACGCGCCTGCCCGGTCTGCGGGTCGCGCGGCAGCGCGTCGTGACGCTCGATCAGCAATTGGGTGAAACGCCGCAGCTTTTCCCGCAATCCGGCATCGGTGTCGTTTTCGTGATGCAGGTGGATGTCGATTTCGCCCAGATTCATCCGGCACAGCTCGACCAGGGCGTCGAGATGCTCCGGGCGATATTCCTCTTCAGGGAAGAAAAACGAATGCACGGGCGGACGCCCGTCCGCATCGCGGTGCTTCTCGCATAGTTTCGGATAGTCGACGCGCCAACGCCGCACGCGCTCGCATTCGGTCTCGTAGGACGGATTTTCCCAGCGTGGCTCGTAATGGTCGACGAAACAGAACATGAGGTGCTTCGTCTTGCCGGCAGGCGTCGCTTCACGCCAATCCTGCCGCAGATAAGCGGGCAGCCAACCGATCACATTGCGCTTGCGCACCCAGTGGAAGATAAACGCCACTGCGGCCAGAGCCAGCACAAGGAGAGCAATGAAGAACGGTGTCATCGGTAATGCTTACAAATTGCCCACACCTGCCGCCCCAAGACGCGGGAGGTATTCGGCAATGAACAGTGGAAATCGGGTGCACGCCCAAACGTCCGGGTGCCAACGGATCGAGGATCGCGGCCGAGGGAAAACATGTGATGCACGACGCCTCGCATAGCCAACGACCTCTCCCCTTTCAACGGGTCCGCCGAGTCTAGCAGACGGAATTTGCGCGGTGCAATTCAATCGGTGTCACGTACATGCGGGGTATTGCACAGTCCAGCACCGAAGGGACGCGCCGCAATCGGCGCGACTGCTAAGCTGCGCCGGCTTGCGGCACCGGTGCGCAGAAATGCGGTACAAGATCGCATCACTCGTGCAGCAAAGATGTGCAGCAAATCACGCCCTGCGCGCCACAAGCCGTTCATCATCCGTCGCCGCCCCTTCATCTCACCGTTTCGGACGTTTCATATGCCGGCCAACGCCCCGTTCTCCGCGATCCGTCGTGTTCTGTATCACCATCGTACCCAGGGCAAAGCGGTCGAAGGCGTCCATATCCGCGGCATCACCGATGCATTGCGCGCCGAAGGCGTGGCGGTGGACATCATCTCGCTGCCGGGCGCGGATCCGTACACCAGTCCCAAGGCGATGTCGCCGACCAAGCAAGCGAAATGGTGGATGAAGATCGTCACGGCACTCCCGGAACCATTGTTCGAGCTCGCCGAGGTCGGCTACAACCTGGTGGCCGGGTGGCGTATCGCGAAATACCTGCGAGCAAACCAGGACGTCGACTTCATCTACGAGCGCTATTCCTTGTTCATGTTTGCCCCGGTCTGGATCGCCCGGCGTCGCAAGCTGCCCATCATCCTGGAAATCAATGATTCGGCCACGGTCTATCGCGTGCGTCCCTTGTTCTTCCAGCGCTTGGCCATGGCGATCGAGCGCTGGGTGTTCCGGCGCGCGAACGGTCTGGTCTTCGTGTCCGGCATCTTCCGTGACCGCGCGATCGCGGCTCATGGCCGCATCGCTGCGGCCATCGTGACGCCCAACGCGGCCAACATCGACAAATTCAGCTTCACCGCGGAGCAACGCGCCGCCGCCCGCGCGCAATGGAAACTCGATGGGCATGTCGTCTGCGGTTACCTGGGAGCCTTTCTGCCCTGGCATGGTATCGACCAGTTCGTCCGCGCCATCGCCGACCAGTTGTCTGCGGCACCCCATCTGAAACTGCTCCTGGTAGGCGATGGCCCGATCTTCGACGACCTCAAGCAGTTCGTCGTGGCGCGAGGACTCGACCAGCAGGTCGTCATGACCGGGCGCGTTCCCCACGATGCGGTGCCTGGATTGCTGGCCGCCATGGACATGGCCATCCTGCCCAGCGCGGGCGACTACACCTCGCCGGTGAAGTTGTTCGAGTTCATGGCCTGCGGCATTCCGCCGATCGCGCCGGATTTCGAGCCGATCAAGGAGATCGTCGTCGAAGGCAAGACCGGCTGGATGTTCAAGGCAGGTGATCTCGAAGCCGCCGTCAAGGCGGTGCTCGAACGCAGCGGCGACGCCGATGCGCTCGCCAAGGTCGGCGCAGCCGCCCGTGCCTACATCGCAGCCGAACGCCAATGGCGCAACAACGTCGTGCAATTGGTCGAATTCGAGCAATCGGTTTCGAAACCGATGCCGTAATTGGCGCGGCTCGCGCCCCGGCAGCGCCGCCTCAGCGCGACCGCAACACCGCCTCGCAGACGTCCAACGTCTCGCGAGCCACATCGTCCCAGGTACGCTGCATCGCTGCGGCGATCGCCGCATGATCCCACTGGCGATCGAGCGTGCTGCGCAACGCAGCAGCCAGCACTTGTGGATCACGGGGCGGAATCAGTACGCCATTGTCGGCGTTGATGATTTCGTGCGTGCCGCCAACATCGGTCGCCACCACTGGGCGACCGCAGGCAAGCGCCTCGACGACGACGTTGGGATAGCCTTCCGACCAGCTCGGCAACGTCAGCAAATCGGATGCACTGATCCATTGCGCGACCTGCAGCGGCGGCAAACCGCCCGGCATGAAAATCCGGTCGGCCAGCCCGGTATCGCGCACCAGTTGGGCGAGTTCGTCACGCATCACGCCATCGCCCACCAACGCCAGCCCCAACCGGGAATCCTCCCTGGCCATCGCCTGGAACGCGGTCAGCAACTCGCGCAGCCCCTTGGCCTCGACGAAGCGGCCGACGTAGACCATCAGACGCAGGTCTGCCGGGACATTGAGTTGCGCCCGCGCCTGTGCTTGCGGGGTGGGACGAAACACCGAGGTATTGAACCCGTTGATGATGGTGTGTACCCGGTCGGGCCGCGCGCCGAATTGCGCGATCGCGGCTTGACGCATGGTCTCGCTCACCGTGAGCAACGCATCGACGCCCGCGATGGTGCGCCGGGTCATCCAGGTGTTCACGCCCGAACGCACATGAATATCCGATCCGAGCGCGCACACCACGCAGGGGATGCCCAGCTTGCGCGCGGCAAGCAGACCCGCATAACCGTCCGGATAGACCCAGTATCCCAACACAAAATCGGGCTGGAAAGCGCGCACACGCGGCAGCAACGCCTTGCTGCTCACATAGCCGTTGAGCGCACGCGACAACCCTGGAATGGCGGGATAGCTGTATGCCTCGACGTCGAGATCATCAAGCTGATAGTTGCGATCGACATCACCATGCAAAAAAGTGCGCGGATTCAGTCCCGGGATGCGCGGATAGGTCGGCTGCTGGAAATACACCCTTACCTGGGCAATCTTGGCCAGGGAGCGTGCCGTTTCGTGAATGTACCGACCCCGCGTGAGATCGTGCGGAACCGGCAAAATGGGGGTGACGAGTGCAATTCGACGCATGTGCGGACGCTGCGTAACGAGCAAAGTGACGATGGGCGGCGGTCAAGACCGCGGACGAAGACTAAACGAAGACGCGCGCGTTTGCGTCCCGCAAACCGATCGGATCGACGACAAATCGCACACATCCACGGTTCGTCACGTGTTCCGGGGATAATCCATGTTGGCAACACGCGCGGCAACAGTGCATTGTGAACGCCCTTCGGCTTGCCGTGGATGCGCACTTGTTCCTACTGAATTTTCGCGCGCCGATTTAATGTCGCGCACGCCGATGACACAGAACTACTTGGGAGGTTAGGTTGAAGATCGCTGTGATGGGTTCGGGCTATGTGGGCCTAGTGACTGGAGCATGTTTTGCTGACCTCGGGGTCAACGTCACCTGCATCGACATCGATGCCGGCAAGATCGAACGTCTCAAGCAGGGCGACATTCCGATTTACGAGCCTGGACTCGACGCCATCATCAAACCGGCAGCGGCGGCCGGGCGATTGACATTCACCACCTCCATTGCGGAAGGCGTCGCGGGTCGCGATGTGGTGTTCATCGCCGTAGGCACCCCGTCCGACGAGGATGGTTCCGCCGACTTGAGCTACGTCCTGGCCGCAGCGAAATCCATCGGTCAGTACATCGATCGGTTCACCGTCGTCGTCGACAAGAGCACGGTCCCGGTCGGCACCGCCGACAAGGTGCGCGAAGCGATTGCAGCGGTGTTGCGCGAACGCGGCGCCCAACACGAATTCGCCGTGGTCTCGAACCCGGAATTCCTCAAGGAAGGCGCGGCAGTGGCCGACTTCATGCGCCCGGATCGCATCGTGCTCGGCATTCCCGATGGCACGCTCGGCGCCCGTGCCAAAGAAGTGATGGATCGCCTCTACTCGCCTTTGCAGCGCAACCACCAACGCACGATCTACATGGATGTGCGCTCGGCCGAACTCACCAAGTACGCCGCCAATGCGATGCTGGCCACGCGGATCAGTTTCATGAACGAACTGGCCAATCTGGCCGACCTTGTGGGTGCCGACATCGAATCCGTCCGCCAGGGCATCGGCTCCGACTCGCGCATCGGCTATCACTTCCTCTATGCGGGCACCGGCTACGGCGGCTCGTGTTTCCCCAAAGACATCCGCGCGATCAACCACACCGGTCAGGAATACGGGATCGAGTTGCAGATCGTGCAGGCCGTCGAGCGCGTCAATGAAACCCAAAAGACCGTGCTGGTCCGCAAGATCGAACGCCGGTTCGGCGCCGATCTGCACGGCAAGAAGTTCGCGCTGTGGGGACTCGCCTTCAAACCCAATACCGATGACATGCGCGATGCGCCGAGCCGCGAAATCATCGCGGCGCTGATCGCGCGCGGGGCCGACATCGTGGTGCACGACCCGGTCGCCATGCACGAAGCCAAGCGTGTGCTTGCAGCAGACCTCGCTCAAACCCCGAACTGGCAGCAGCGCGTGCGTTTCGTCGATACGCCGCAGGACTGCCTCGACGGCGCAGACGCCTTGGTGATCGCCACCGAATGGAAGATCTTCAAGAGCCCCGATTTCGAGACGCTGCGCACGCGCATGAAGCAACGCGTGATCTTCGATGGCCGCAATCTGTTCTCGCCGCGTCTGATGCAAGAAGAAGGATTCGAGTATCTCGGCATCGGACGCCCGATGTCGGCCGTCTGAGCGGCGGCTGCACGATCAAGGCGCCCGCCTCCGCGGGCGCCTTGCACCGCGGTCTCAGGCAGTCTTGGCCGCTTCGCGCTCGGCGTCGTCGGCCTCGGCACTACGCTCCGCAGCCGGCTCTTCTTGATTTTTCCGCGCGCGCCATTCATCGCGCTTGCGTTTTGCCAGCAGCGCCCAGTAGAGCAAACGTCCTTTGAGTCCCGGGCGGAAGATCCGAAAGGTGAACACGTCTTCGGAATTCGGCTTCCAGAGATGCCCCCAGGTCGGATCGGACACGAAACTGACTGCAGTGAAGCCTTGCTCGCAAAAATGGCGGATGGTGCGTTCCATCAGCAAATTGCCAGGCGCAAACGATGAATGCGCCTGGCTGAAGCCGATGACAAAGATGTTGAGCACCTTGCCGCTCACCAACGCAAATTGAGCGGCGACGTCCTGTTCACCGTGCTTGAGCAGATTGATGACGCAGCGACCATCACGTCCGAATTCAGCCACCAGGCGCTCATAGAATCGCATTGCCTTCGGGTCAAATTTGATCGCATTGGCCGTGCCCTGCTCACCGCGCCAGCCCGCCGCCTCGACCTCGAAAAAGCGTTGCAATGCATCAGGCAAACGCTCGCTTTCGCGCACGCAATCGAATTCGATCGGTGCCGATTCTTCGGCGCGCCGTGCCAAGCGCTTGAGATTGCGCTTGAAGTTGCCCGACACCCTGGCAAAGGTTTCATCGACGGTCGGCGCGCACGGCACGTAACTGCTCTTGCACAAGAAAGCTTTCGCCAGCAAGGGCGGCGCAGCAGCATCGATCGCACGCACGGTGCTGGCACTTTGGGCGATCCGATCGAGCATCAAGACGTCCCATGCGATCTCGCGTTGAACGTTCAACCATGCGAGCAGCGCCGTGAAAGTACCCGACTCGGCTTCCTCGTCCGACAAGACGAAATCGGCGAGGATCATGTGATCATGGGTGAGCAGTTCGAGTGCCCGGACCCGAAGCCCTGCCGGCCCGGCAACCACCGCCTCGCGCAGCGGAAAGATCGCGACGATCTGCGCGTTGCGCCGGGCGACGACGATCACGATGTCATCGTCGCGCTCGACCAGGCTGTCCAAATAGCTACGGACCCACTCGACGCAATGGATGAACCGGAGATTGGGTAGTGCGTCTTGAAATACGGACCATTCGTCCGCCACGGCGTTCAGGCCGCGACGACCGCGATATGCCGTGAATGTCAGAGTCTTGGGAAATTGGTCTTGCACGCAATCAATCCTGACCAGGCATTCAGCCCTTGGAACGGTTCAACGCGGTCGCATCGGTTGCAACAGTACCAAGTCGCCGGGCCTTCGCGCGCGACTCCTGCGCGGCGCGGCGCGCCTGCCAATTCGCCAATTGCGCAGCAATGCGCTGACATGCGCGACCATCCCAGAATTCCGGAATCCGGCCGCGCTTGCCGTGACCGTCGAGCACCACGCGGATCGCGCGCTCGACCGCAGAGGCGTCCAGCCCGACCAGGGTGTTGGAACCGATTTCGATCGTGATCGGCCGTTCGGTCGTGGATCGCAGCGTCATGCAGGGAACCGACAAGACGGTGCATTCTTCCTGGATCCCGCCCGAATCGGTCAGCACGACCACGGCGCGGCTGAGCAGACCGATCATTTCGAGGTAACCCTGGGGCGGGATCACGGCGACACGGCCATGTGACAGCAAATCTTGCAGCGAGAATTGATCGATACGCGCGCGCGTCGCAGGATGCATCGGCCAGATCAAGGGCAAGGCGGCGCTGGCACTGGCAATCGTTTTCAGCGCCTGGGCGAGCGCATCGCGATCGTTCAGCATCGTATCGCCATGCAAGGTCACGACGCCGAAACCCTTGGCATCGAGTACCGCCGCCGGTTCGACACCAGCGCTCTTGAGCACTTCATCCGGGTCGACGGCGTTGGCGCGTGCATGAAGCAATGCATCGATGGTCGGACTGCCGACGAAATGGATGCGATCGGCCGCAATGCCTTCACGCGCCAGATTGCCGCCTGCGTCGTGCTCGCTGGTGAACAGCAGATCTGCGGCCTGATCAAGCAATTGGCGATTGAGCTCGCTGGGCGCCAGACGGTCGAAGCTGCGCAACCCGGCTTCCAGATGCGCCAAAGGCACTGACCGCTTCGCCGCGACGAGGCCGCACGCCAGCGCGGATTCTGAGCCGCCCGCCACCACAACCAGACTCGGATGCAGCTCATCGAGCACGGGCTCGAAACAACGCACCACATCCGCCATCAGCGCCGGGCGCGTCGCGCCATGGATATCGAGTTCGAAATCCGGCCTGTGCAAATCGAGGTCGGCAAACAATTGCTCCGACATCGCGTATTCCGAATGCTGGCCGGTATGCACCAGAAACGCGTTCGGCAATTCCGGATGCGCATCGATGGCGCGAATCAATGGCGCCATCTTGATCACTTCCGGCCGGGTTCCGACAATGCAGACGATCGGCCCGACGTCGCCTTCCGGCTTTGGCAATGCGCGCTTCGCGCGTTGCCGACGCGATACGCGATCAGTCTGTTCCAAGGCCGGCTCTTCATGCACCGCCAAAGCCTTCGGCACGGCGACGCGCGGCTTTTCGAGCGGAAGAATGTCGGCCATACGCACCTTGGGTGCGGTCCGGGTCACGCCCGGCGTCGTCTGTGTGCCGACCGCCGGAGTTGTTCTGGTGGTCGAGCGCGCAGCCCCGGGAGTCGTCGCCGTGACTTGCGGCGCCGGCCGCGCGGGCGCAGCGCTCGGCGTAATCGGCACGCTCGGTGCCGGCGCGAAACCGCCGCCGCCGATCTCACCGCGCAATTCCTCGATGACCGCGGTGACATCGGCGGGCAGAATCTGGTGCTTCTCGACGAGGAACGCAGACAACAGCAAGCGATTGCACAACAGATTGATCTTGCGCGGCAGCCCGTGGGTATATCCGTAGACCAATGGGAAGACTTCGGGCGCAATCGCCGGATCGCCCTTCCAGCCCGCCTTGCGCAAGCGATGCTCGATATAGGTGCCGGTCTCGGTCTGATCCATCGGGCCGAGGTGATACGACGCCAAGACACGCTGCCGCAACTGTTCCATCGACGGCGCCCGCAGCATGTCGCGCAATTCGGGCTGACCAACCAGGAAACTTTGCAGCAGCGGTTTGCTGCCGAGCTGGAAGTTCGACAGCATGCGCAATTCTTCGATCGCCTCGGGGGCAAGATTCTGCGCTTCGTCGACGATCAACAATGCACGGCGGTTGCGCGTCACGAGCAAGGTGAGAAACGCCTCGATCGTCGACAGCAACTCAGCCTTGGTCGCGCTCTTGACCGGCAAACCGAACGCGGCGGCGACTGCACGCAGCAGATCGTTGCCGTCGAGTTGCGTGCTGACCAGTTGCGCCGCCACCACCTCGTTGGAATCGAGTTCCGACAACAAGGTACGCACCAAGGTGGTCTTGCCGGCGCCGATCTCGCCGGTGACGACGATGAAGCCTTCGCCCTGGTAGACCCCGAACTTGAGATAGGAATAAGCGCTGCTGTGCCCACGGCTCCCGAAATAGAACGCGGGGTCCGGATTGAGTTGAAACGGGCTGGCGGTGAGGCCGTAGTACGACTCGTACATCGAAGTCCTCAAAAGCGGTGACTGACGCCGAAATACACCGCGGACTCTTGTCCGTCGGGATCCACCGTCGAGTAATAGATTTGGCGCCGTGCGCCGATTTGTCCGTTCGTCTTGGGACTCAATGCCTGGTTGTACTCGACGCGCAAGGTCTTTTGCCGCGCGCGATCGCCCGCATTGGCATTGAATCCCAATGCCTCTGAATAGTTCAAAGTGGTGACCAACGCGCTCTGAGTCGTCAACCGATGGCTCCAGTTGATCGTGGCACCGGATTGCTTGACGTCGGACGGGAAGAGAATCTGGATGAATGGATCCGTCCCGGGCAAAGTCTCGACCGTGGTGTGATACGCCGTCAGCGACGCAGCATCACGCGGACCAATGTAGGCAGCGGTCCCGGACAAGGACTTGAACAAATCCAGCCGATTGGAAAACACATTGATCGCGCCCTGGGTCGTCGTCGACAAGCCGCGTTGCAACAAGAACTCGTCGATCATATGAGCCCGATTGACCGGATCGGGGAATCGGGTCGTGAAGGCGGCATCGAGCAAGGACAGCACATCGCCCACCCCCGAAAGCGAAAACAATCGCTCGGCATAGGTCGACACCTGCCGCTGCGCGCTCAGGTTCCAGGCGATGAACGGCGTGCGATGCGTGAACGACATATTCCAACCGGTCCCGAAGAATCGGTTTTCGACGGTGACGTCGAGATTGGTACGCTCCGACGGCCGCCATGCGAACCGACCGCCATACACCTTGCTCGAAGACTCCGGCCGCCCCAATTCGCCATGCGTGCGCTCGTGACCGAAGATCGCTGCAACTTCGATCTGTGCATCATAGGCCGCCGATAGCGACGCACGCGCGATCTCGCGCGTGAGGTTTTCGGAAGTGTTGCTGTACCGAGTATCGGTCTGCTCGGCCTGCAGCCCGAAACCGACGGGCTCAGGTCTGATCGTGAAATTTGCAGTCTGCTGGCCGAAATAACCGTCGTTGACTGGAACGTTCGCCCCATTGGCCTTGGTCCAGGTGTTATCGCTGCGAACGATCAATCGCGTGCGCGGCGAAAGCTCGCGATCGATGTAAGGACTGAGCGCGTACTGCATGGTCGAATAGCGATTGACCGTCGAAACCACATCCGTGCGCGTGCCGAACAGATCGTCGGCCGACTCAAAGGAGCGCACCGAGGCGTCCAGAAACAGGAAGCGTTGCGCCAACACGGCGTTGAGTCGCAAATCGGCCTGCGGCGCCACATCGTTCGATTCGGTGCCGTTCACATACGAGGTCGAGGTCAACCCCACGGTTCCATTCAGCCGCAGCAACGGTCCGCCAGAGAGAAACCGAAGCGATGGCCGCACATCGACGATGACGTCTGAGCGCTTCTCGCTTGAAACGCCGAGAGTGGTGTTATCGCTCCAGATCAGCGAAGACGTGATGTTCGGCTCGATGCTGATGCCTTGCGCCAGCGCTGCATGCGCAAAACCGACGCAGATGACTGCGGCGCAGATCCGCGTCAGGCGCATCGCAGTTGGAAAACAAGGCATCACAGTCTCCATCGTCTTCATATGCCGAACACGCGCCAGCGCGTACGCTGCATCGCTTCAATAGGCGTAATAGGCAAAATTCGACCCCGCGTTCATGCTGCGGGTCTTGTTGAGCACCGTCATGACGACCGGACACTCTTCCAGCATTTCGAGGGCCTGCGCCACCGTCCCCTGGGCAGTCTTCGTCGCCTCGACGACCATGACGACCTGCCCCATGTGGGTTGCAAGCGCGCGCGCCTCGGGCGTCGGCAACAAAGGAGGCGAGTCGAAAATGACCACGCGGTCCGGATAGCGTGTCGCCATCTCGTCGAGCAGACGTTGCATCGCTGCGCTGGCCAGCAATTCGGTGGCCTGGCCACTCGTCGTACCGACCGGCAGCACGGACAACTTGTCGATATTGGTTCGGAGCAAAACGTCCGACATCGGCAGATCGGGATCGGCCAGGATGTCGAGCAATCCTTTGCTTGCGGGCAGTCCAAGACGCGCCACGGTTGCCGGCCGGGACGAATCCGCCTCCACCAGCAGCACGCGCGTATCAAGTTCCAGCGCAATGCTGAGCGCCAGATTCACCGACACGAAAGTCTTGCCCTCACCCGGCAACGAACTCGTCACCATGATCAGATTCGCGCGCTCGACCGGCGTCGCCGATTTGCCCTGAACATTGGTCAGCAGCGGCCGTTTGATCACCCGGAATTCATCGGCCAGTTGCGAACGCGGCAGGTCAGGCACCAGATACCCGGCGCTACCGAGACGGTTGAGATCGATGTCCACTGATTTGGAGATCGGGATCTCGACCGCGGGCGGTGGCGGCACATTCTCGACAGCAGGCGTCGGACGCATGGCCTCCATCACGCTGCCCACGGTGTTGCGCTCGATGTGCTGCCCGATGATGTCCATGGGCAATTCGACGCCAGCGCGCTTGAGTTCTTCCAATCGCTTGGCTGCTTGTTCGATAAGACTCATTACAACCTCACTTACCGGTGGAACACCGACAGCCAAGCCAGCCAGGCCAGATGAACGAACACCAGAACACCCAATGCTGCGAAAACCTGATAGCGCCCTACACGCTCAGCACGCGCCAACTGATCACTCGCGACGAATGACACGGCCCCGAGCACCGGCCGCTTCGTAATCTCACGCAGCGCGCGCAGGCTGTTGAAGGTCGGATGGGCTTGCGCAACGACCAAAGCCGTCACGAAACCGCCAGCCAAGGCAGCTGCGAGCAGCAGCAGCACGAGCATCTTGCGATTGGGGAAGACTGGAGATTGACCCACATGCGGCGGTTCAACCACGCGGAATTCGGCCAATTGCGAGGTCGCATCCACTGCGACACCGATCGAAGCCGATTCGCGCCGCGCCACCAATTGCTCGTAGTTCTTGCGGATCACCTCGTAGTCCCGGTTGAGTTGGGCCAACTCCGCTTCGGCCTGAGGCACGCGCCCCGCCTCACTACGCAATTGCCCCAACAAGGCCTGGCGATCACCGACGCGTGCGCGCAAAGCCGCCACATTGGCCTCCGCGTCCGCCAACAACATCCGGATCTTCTGCGTGACAGGATCGCTGCCCGCCGCGGAACGTCCCGATTTCGCCTCTCGCACGCGCAGCGCCAGTTCGTCGCGCTTTTGCTTTTCCAGCTGGGCAATGGTGCGACGCGTGCTGACCACATCGGGATGCTCTTCGGTGAACCGGCGCAGCAAGTCATCCAATTGGCGCTTTTGCGCATCGATGCGCTGATCGATCTCCGGCACCGAAGCATTCGAGGCTTGCAAGGCGGAATCGGCTGCTGCTGCGAGATTGGACTCCTCCTGCGCCAGTTGCCGACGCAACGCATCGCGCGATTGTTCCGCGGCCCGATACTCGAGCATCAACTTATCGAGATCTTCCTGAGCCGAGTTCATGCGCGCGAAGTGGTCGGTGTTGCCGCCGCTGATCACGCCGATGTTGCGCAGCTTGAATTCCTTGACCTTGTTTTCCGCCTCGGTCAGTTTTTCTTCGTAGGCCTTGATCTGATCATTGATGAATTGCCGTGCTTCGTCGGTATCGGCCTTCTTTCCGCCGATGCCGGTCTGAACGAACAAGGTCACCAGGCTTTGCACGAAGCGCTCGGCACGCGCCGGATTTTCGTCGCGAAAGGCAATGTCGTAGAGATTCTCGCGACCGCTGGTCGTGATCTTGATACGCTTGATCAATCCATCGACGTAGGCGTCACGGTCTTCGCCGCGCCGCGGTTGGAGCCCCAGACTCTGGTCGGCGATCAGTTGCTCGATCGTCGGACGCGAAATCAAGGTCTTGCTCAACATGGCCAGTTGTTGATCGATGTTGGGCTGTACCGCCAAACCTTCGATCAAGGGGCGCAACACCGATTGCGTGTTCACGAACACCTTGGCAGAAGCCTCGTAGCGCTCTGGAAACGTGGCGACAAACCCCGCCCCCAGCGCAAACAGTGCCCATGCGGCCGCGACACCTATCCAGCGGCGCTCCCAGACCCCGCGCAGCAGCGCAAGCTTTTGAATCAGAATTTCTTGCATATCGTCGTTTCGATTGCACCGATCTTCGCTTCGATCGGCGCGAATTCCGGCCGGCGCCCATCCGGAGAGATGAGCGTCAGCGGATTTCCGTTAGAACCAGCTTTGGGGAACGATCAGCACGTCGCCCGGACGCACCTGCACATTGGCCGAAATGTCGCCGCGCTTGATGAGATCACGCAGACGCACGCTGTATTGCTTGCCGCCCTCCGCGCCGCGCACGAGCACCGCACCATTGCCATCGGCGAAATCGGTCAGGCCACCGACCAGGATCATCACGTCGAGCAAGGTCATGTTCTGGCGATAAGGCAAGGATTGCGGACGCGTGGCTTCGCCGATGATGCGGATCTGCTCGCTGTACGGCCCTTGGAAGTTGTTGACCACGACCGTCACGACCGGATCGCGAATGAAGCGGCCCAGGGCCTTCTCGATTTCGCGCGCCAGGTCTTGCGGATTGCGGCCGGCGGCGGGCAGGTCTTCGACCAGCGGCGTCGAGATACGGCCATCCGGACGCACCGGCACCGTGATCGACAGGTCGGGGTTGCGCCAGACGATGATGTTCACCGTATCGAGCGGGCCGATGACATAACGGTAGTCGGCGGTATCAGCAACCGGCGGCGCCGCAGGATGGCTGCCGAGCGAACCGCACCCGGCCAAAAGCGCAAACAGGCCCAGCAAGCCGGCCAAGATGCTGCGACGAAG
The DNA here is from genome assembly GCA_963977835.1 of uncultured Derxia sp. Lineage (GTDB taxonomy): Bacteria > Pseudomonadota > Gammaproteobacteria > Burkholderiales > Burkholderiaceae_E > CAXBRX01. The sequence goes on along the minus strand of CAXBRX010000002.1, from coordinate 6,199 downwards.
AATCTGGAACTGCTTCCCGAAACCCATGACACCCTCCCATCGAATCGCAGCCCGGAAAAGCCACGAGAAAGTTCAACTTATAGTCTTCTGCAGTCTAACCTAGGGATTCCTTGCACCCCGGGCATCGGCCAACACGTCATTTGACCGATCGACTGCAGATGCTCACAAGGAAGTATTTCACGTCGTCATTTTTCCTAGTGGATGACGCATCGCGTGATCCCGGTACAGGGAGCCCTTTTGGGCCTATCCGACACCAGTTTGTGACTTACTTCATATCTTTGGCGGGTCGTTCCCCACACCATTCGTTCCCACAGCGTTCTTCCTAGGAATTTACTTCCGTTTTTTCCTACAAGAAGTCCCGATTTTGGTCGTACGACCGACATATGTGACGCGTAACATATTGCGGCGCAACATGTCAGCAGCGATCAGCGTCGTGGCTGGGTCGACGTCACACCGCAAGAACCGTTCGGAGCATGAAGCAATGATTCGCGTCTTTCGCCACCACATCCAGTTCGGCACGCTGATCGAAGTCGGCGCCGACATCCTCATGTGCTTTCTTGCGGTGCTGCTTGCGGTCTCGTTCCAGACCTTCCCAAGTGAGTCCGCACTTCCGCAAGTCAGCTTGTCTGGCTTGCTGTTGCCGGCAACGGCTTTCGCGCTCCTGATGGCGACGCTGTATGGCGCCCTGGGCGTGTACAAGCGCCATGAAGCCTTGAGCCTGACCTCGATGCTCGGCCGCGGCCTGCTCGCCATCCTGCTCGGCAGCCCGATCGCCTACCTGATGTTCGGCGCCCTGCCCGACGGCGAACGCGCCCAAACGGCCATCGGCTATACCCTGATGTATCTGTTCGGCGGCCTGGTGCTGATGCGCCAAGCGCTGTATTCGGCCCGCAAGTCCGGCATCGGCGCGCGCCGCGTGCTGATCGTCGGTGCCGGTGCCGAAGCGCAAAACGTCGAGGCCGACCTGGCCAAGCTCGGCGGCGCCGGTTTCAACGTCGTCGGCTTCTTCCCGGCCGGCATGGACCAGACCGTGGTCGACCAATCGCGCCTGGTGGCCGCGAGCGGCGACATGCACGCCCTGGTGCGCGACCACAAGGTCGATGAAGTCGTGGTCGCGGTGCGCGAACAACGCGGCGGCAGCCTGCCGATGGAAGCCTTGCTCGATTGCCGCGTGAAGGGCATTCCGGTGATCGACTTGGTCGGCTTCTACGAACGCACCCGCGGCGAGATCCCGATCGACCATCTGAAATCGAGCTGGCTGATCTACGGCCATGGTTTCACCCAAAATGCGATGCGCAATTTCATCAAGCGCAGCTTCGACCTCGTTGCGGCCGGCACCCTGCTGGCGCTGGCCTGGCCGGTCATGATCGTCACCGCGATCGCGATCCGTCTCGAAACGCCGGGCCCGGTGATCTTCCGCCAGGAACGCACCGGCCTGGGTGGCCGCGGCTTCACCTGCCTGAAGTTCCGCAGCATGGGCAAGGATGCCGAGAAGAACGGCGTGGCGGTCTGGGCGCAAACCAACGATGTGCGCGTGACCCGCATCGGCAAGTTCATCCGCAAGACCCGCATCGACGAACTGCCGCAATTGTGGAACGTCATGCGCGGCGACATGAGCCTCGTCGGCCCGCGTCCGGAACGCCCGACCTTCGTCGAGCAGCTCAAGAAGGAAGTGCCCTACTACGACATCCGCCACAGCGTGAAGCCGGGTCTGACGGGTTGGGCGCAAGTGCGCTTCAACTACGGCGCTTCGATCGAAGACTCGGCGCGCAAGCTGCAGTTCGACCTCTACTACGTGAAGAACCACTCGCTGTTCCTCGACATGCTGGTGCTGTTCGAGACCATCCGCGTCGTGATCTTCCGCGAAGGTTCGCGCTGATCGGCAAGCGCCAACGTTCCAGCAAAAAGGCCCGCGTCTGCGGGCCTTTTTGTTTGTGGGTGCCGGCGGTGTTTCACATCTGCTTGAACAGATGATTGAACGAGCGGCTGACTTCAAGCTTCTCGTTCGAACCCTTGATCAGCACCCGTTGGCGCCCGGTCACATCGCGCGTGACGCCGGTGATGGCCTTGGCATTGACGAGTGTCGAGCGATGGATCTGCCAGAACTGATCGGGATCGAGTTCGTCGATCAATTCCTTGATCGGCTTGCGGATCAACGCTTCCTGCGTCGCGGTCTGCACCCGGGTGTATTTCTCGTCCGAAATGAAGAACAACACCTCGTCGACGGGAATCATGCGGATTTCGGTGCCCACGCTCGCCTGGATCCATTGCAACGCGCGCTTGGGCGCTGGCGCGACGCTGCCGAGCTGGGTATGCAGTTGCGAAGACAATTGCGCGAGCAAGGCCGACAGATCGGGCACCGGTGAATTCAAACGCGCCTTGAGCCGTGCGACGGTGGTCGCGATGCGTTCGCGCTCGACGGGCTTGAGCACGTAATCGACCGCACCGTGCTCGAAGGCCTCGACCGCGTATTCGTCGTAGGCCGTGATGAACACCACATGGCAGCGCCCGGCGATCGCCTTGGCCGCATCGATGCCCGTCATGCCCGGCATGCGGATGTCGAGAAACGCGAGATCAGGCCGCTCGGCCTCGACCGCCGCGACCGCTTCTTCGCCATTGCGCGCTTCGGCGACGATCTGCAATTCGGGCCAGGCTTCGGTCAGGCGCACGCGCAATTGCTCGCGCATCAGGCGTTCGTCGTCGGCAAGGATGGCGCGTGGATTCATGGTGGTTCGGGCTCGGTCTAAACGTCACGGAGCGGCGATGCTAGCCCAAGCCTCGCCCCGCGGACAACGCGTGATCAGCGCGTGGGGGTGCTCGGTGCAGGTGCGCGCGAACGCCGCGCCAGCCACCAGATCAGGGCGCCCAGTGCCAGCACCGGCCAGAAGGTGAACCCGATCGCACCCAGCAGCGCCACCATCGCGATCGCCAGGCCGAACATGGCTGCCCCGACCGCCGCCACGACGGCGAGCGGCACCGCGACCAATGCCGCAAGCACGACGGCCACGAGCAAGGCCGCCAGGGCGAGTCCCGCGATCATGAAGCTGCCCAGGCCCAGATGCCCGACTGTCACCGTGGTGTCGTCGACCTGAATGACCGCATCACGCAAAGCATCGAACATGGCCCAGGTGCCCCAGAGTCCGAGCCCCAGCACCACCAGCAGCACGAAGATCAAGGTCGCCAGCACGCGCATCGATGTTCTCCTCAGGACGATTTCGCAAACGTGTAGGGCAACTCGATGGAAACCACGGTGCCGCTCGGTTGATTGGGTGCGATGGCCAAGCTGCCCTTGCCTTCATGCAGCATCGCAAGGCGTTCGCGGATATTGGTCAGGCCCAGTCCAGTGCCGCGGGTGCGGGTGTTGTCGGGGTCGAAGCCCAGGCCGGTATCGGCCACCGTCACGCGCAGACGCCCGTCGACGATCTCGGCCGCGACGCGGATCGCGCCGCCATCGGGCTTGGGTTCGAGGCCGTGCTTGATCGCGTTCTCGACGATGGTCTGCAGCATCATCGGCGGGAAGGCGGCTGAGCGCAGACCGTCGGGGACGGCGAATTCGGTCGTCAGCCGCTCGTCCATGCGCACCTTCAGGATTTCGAGGTAGGCACGCACCAGATCGACTTCGCGCCCAAGCGTCGTGCTGCTTTCGCGCATCTTGGGCAAGGCCGCGCGCAGGTATTGAATGAGATTTTTCTGCATCGCCGAGGCACGCGGCGGGTCGGTCTCGATCAGATGGTCGATCGAGGCGAGCGTGTTGAACAGGAAATGCGGTTCGACCTGGGCCTGCATCGTCTGCACGCGGGCTTCCGCCAGTTGGCGCTTGAGCTGTTCGGCCTCGGCCCATTCGGTCGCCTCGGCGGCCACCACCTCGACCTTGACCCGACGGCCGGCCTCGATCTTCATGATCAAGGAAAAGATCACGAAGAAGACCGAGAAGCTCTGCAGCGTATTGCCGAGCGCGCCGCGGCGCGAGGCGGTTTCGCGATCGTTGGCGAGGTCTTCGAGGTTGCTGACCGCCTCGGCCAAGGATTCTTCGATCTTGGCGCTGCGTTCGGCACGTGCGGCAAGCGCATCGGCGGCTTGTCCGAGATTGTCGGCGGTCACCCCCGGATCGCCCGGGACCGCGGGGACGGCAGGAGCGGCCGGCGCCGTGGGCGCCTTCGGCGCGGCTGGCGCCACCGGCACCTGAGTTGCGGGTGCGGAAGCGCTGGCCGCCGGCGCTGCGGGTGCCGACTCCAGCGGCGTCTTTTCGATGCGCACGCCTTGCTTGTCGATGGTGATGCGCTTGCGTTCGCCACCATCGTGCGCATCGATGACCACCCCCTCGGGCGTCACGCGCACATTGGCCTTCTTGCTCGGATCGTCGCCGAGGTCGGCTTCGGCGATCGTCGTGCCGGTGTCGTTCGCGGCGCCGTTCTTGGTCGATCCGTCCTTGCGCCCGTTGTTGCCGTTGCGCTTGCTGCCGGCCTTGCGGTCTTCCGGCGTGATCGACACCGCGCCGTTGTCGTCGACATGCACGACATAGCGCACCTTGGTGGCGGCGCGCCCTTCGACCTGGAAGAACGGCATGTCGGTCAGGATGCTGATGGCCGCGACGAACAGAATCGCGAGCAGGAAGAAGCGCCACCACGAAATCGATGCCAGCCAGTCGGAATAAGCGCGCAAGGCGCGTCCGGCACCGGACATCCATGGCTTGAAATCCATGCGCGCGCTCGACCACCAGGCGGGCTGGGCCGCGCCGGGTGCGGGCTTGGCGGAGGCAGCTTCGTCGGTATGAAGTGGGGGCATGGTGGGCGCAAATCCTCGTCGATGACCCGCACTCTAGGAGGAAGGCGCCGCAAACGCGAATCGGGATGCGACGGATTGCGCAAACCGCGCGACGAATTGCAGGCAGCGGCGATGTGCCGCGGGCCGGAACACCGCCCCGGCCCGCAGCAGCCGGTCAGAAGGTGTAGCTCATGCCGACCATGACGACCGGCCAGTTCGAGGCGCTGGAGACCGAATCGCGCAGCTTGCCTTCCTCCTGGGCCTTGTTGGCCTGGAAGGTCGGGTCGCTGGTCACCAAGGGATCGGCATCGATCGAAATCGTCGCCTGCGGGCTTTGATGCACGATGCCGGCGTCGAAATAAAAGCCGAAGCCGGCGCCGCCATTGGGCCGGCTCGAATAGCCGATGCCGATGTAGGGCGCGACACGCTTGCGGCCCAGATCGACCACCGCACTGGCCGAATTGATGCCGACATAAGTGTTGCCGTTCAGGGTGAACGAGCCGCCGGGACCCAGGCGCGCCGTCAAATCGACCTTGTTGGCGGAATAGATCGCGCCGCCGGTGAGCCGGAACCCGCCGGCCAGGTACACATCGGCCAAGGCTTCGATCGATGAGAATTTGAGATCGGCGCCGTAGCGGTTGTCGTCGTAGGTCTGGTCGCGCGAGTAATCGAAATAATTGAAGCCGACGCGCGCATTGATGCGTTCACTCAAGGCGGTCGCGTAGCCGACGCCGACGCCCATGGTGCCGCCGCGCACATACATCTGATTGCCGTCGGCGAGGGCCGCGGTGGAAATCGCAGCCAATGCAGCTGCAAGGCAGGTGTGTCGAATTTTCATGCGTGCCTCCCCGAATGTGCGGTCCGATCGACCGCGGCCGAGCGTACGCCGCGCGAGCGGCTTTGCGTATCCGAAACACACTGACAGAAGGGTGCGGCATTTCCCCATGCCACGCCGCGGTTACAGAAACAAGGTCAGCACGCCGGTATAGCTATGGACCTGGCTGCGCGCAATCTCGCCGTTGGCAAAAAACCCCACCAGCGGAATCTCGCCCAGGTGTTCGCGGATCAAGGCCAGTTCGGCGCCGCGTGCGCCGAACATCTGCTCGCTGCGGCCCAGACACGACACATACAAGGCGCCGCGCACGCCATCTTGCGCATCGAGCGGGCCGTCGGTGCGCGCAGCGGCGCCTGCGAGCACCGGCACCTCGCGGCGCACCTCGGCGCGCAACTCATGGCAGACGCGGATCAGATCGGCCCGGGCAGCGCGTGGATTGCGGGTGCAGAACGTGAGCTGCTGCCCGGGTTCGATGAGTGCCGCGACGCCCACCGAATGTTCGGCCGGATCGATCGCGACCACCTGGCGCATGAGCAGATCGTCGAAGCGCACCTCGCCGATCACGCCGGGCGGTGAAAGGCCCGCGAACAAGCCGCCGGC
>CAXBRX010000001.1:0-45517 GCA_963977835.1 uncultured Derxia sp. | reverse complement strand
CCCCGAAGGCTTCTACAACGAAGTCCAGGTCGTGGTGCATGTGATGTCGGTGAATCCGGAAGTCGATCCCGACATTCCCGCCATGATCGGCGCCTCGGCCGCCTTGTCGGTCGCCGGCATTCCGTTCGACGGCCCGATCGGCGCCGCCCGCGTCGGCTATGTCGATGGCCAATACGTGCTGAACCCGACCAAGGCGCAACTCGTCGGCTCCAAGCTGAACCTGGTGGTCGCCGGTACCGAGCAAGCCGTGCTGATGGTCGAATCCGAAGCCGACCAATTGCCCGAAGACGTGATGCTGGGCGCGGTCGTGTTCGGCCACGAACAGATGCAAGCCGCGATCAACGCCATTCATGAACTGGTCCGCGAAGGCGGCAAGCCGGCTTGGGAATGGGCCGCGCCGGCCAAGAACGAAGCGCTGATCAACCGCGTCAAGCATTTCGGCGAAGCCGCGTTGCGCGAAGCCTATGGCATTCGCCAGAAGCAGGAACGCAGCAGCCGCATCAACGCCATTTATGCCGACGTGAGCGCCAAGCTGGCCGAAGAAGCCGCTGCCATCGGTGGCAAGGCCCCCGATGCGGTCGAAATCGGCAACCTGTTGTTCGACATCGAATCGAAGATCGTGCGCGGTCAGATCCTCGACGGCGAACCCCGCATCGACGGCCGCGATACGCGTACCGTGCGCCCGATCAGCATCCGCTCGAGCGTGCTGCCGCGCACCCACGGTTCGGCGCTGTTCACGCGTGGCGAAACCCAGGCACTGGTGGTCGCTACGCTCGGCACCAAGCAGGATGAACAGATCATCGACGCGCTCATGGGTGAATACCGTGACCGCTTCATGCTCCACTACAACATGCCCCCGTTCGCGACCGGCGAAACCGGCCGCATCGGCGTGCCCAAGCGCCGCGAAATCGGCCACGGCCGTCTGGCCAAGCGTGCGCTGCTGGCCGTGCTGCCGAGCGAACAGGAATTCAGCTATTCGATGCGCGTGGTCTCGGAAATCACCGAGTCCAACGGTTCGTCGTCGATGGCCTCGGTGTGCGGCGGCTGCCTCGCGCTGATGGACGCCGGCGTGCCGCTCAAGGCGCATGTCGCCGGCATCGCGATGGGCCTGATCAAGGAAGGCAGCAAGTTCGCCGTCCTGACCGACATCCTCGGCGACGAAGATCACCTCGGTGACATGGACTTCAAGGTGGCCGGTACCGCCACCGGCGTGACCGCCCTGCAGATGGACATCAAGATCCAGGGCATCACCAAGGAAATCATGCAGGTCGCCCTCGCGCAAGCGAAGGAAGGCCGCATGCACATCCTGCAAAAGATGCAGGAAGCCGTGCCGCATGGCCGCACCGAGCTGAGCGACTTCGCGCCGCGTCTGATCACCATCAAGATCAACCCGGAAAAGATCCGTGACGTGATCGGCAAGGGCGGCGCCGTCATCCGCGCGCTGACCGAAGAAACCGGCACCCAGATCGACATCCAGGACACCGGTGTGGTCACGATCGCCTCGGTCGACGCTGCTGCCGGCCAGGAAGCCAAGCGCCGCATCGAAGCCATCACGGCCGATGTCGAAGTCGGCACCGTTTACGACGGCACCGTGCTCAAGCTGCTCGACTTCGGCGCGATCGTGCAAGTGCTGCCCGGCAAGGACGGCCTGTTGCACATCAGCCAGATCGCCAAGGAACGCGTCAACCAGGTCTCGGACTACCTCAAGGAAGGCCAGCAAGTGCGCGTCAAGGTGCTCGAGGCCGACGACAAGGGCCGTCTGCGCCTGTCGATGAAGGCCGTTGGTGAAGAGGGCGCCGCTCAGGCCCAACAACAGCAACAGCAGCAACAACAACAGTAAGTTCGCTTCTGTTGGAGAAAAAGGGGCGCCGGGTGCGCCCCTTTTCATTGCTGGGTGCCGCCTTGCCTTATGCTGCGCGGTCTTGCGACCTCACAAGGGTGAACCATGAAGCGAGTTTTTTCGCGCGCGCTGATCGGCGCTGCGCTTGTCGTGTTGAGCGGAGCGGCGATGGCCGATGCAACCCAGCCGGACCCCAATCTCTGGCTTGAAGATGTCACCGGCGCCAAGGCGCTCGAATTCGTGCAGGCGCAAAACGCCCGCACCTTGAGTCAGCTCGAAGGCCGCCCCGAATACGCGAGCATCCGCGCCCAGGTGCGCAATGTGCTCGATTCGAAAGAGCGCATTCCTTTCGTCACCCAGATGGGCGATCGGCTTTACAACTTCTGGCGCGACGCGAACAACCCGCGCGGCGTCTGGCGCCGCACCACCTGGGCCGAATACAAGAAGCCGCAACCGCAATGGGAAACCGTGCTCGACCTCGACGCCCTGGCGCGCGACGAGCATGAGAACTGGGTCTGGTCGGGCGTCAGTTGCCTGGCCCCCGATTACGCGCGCTGCGCCGTGCATCTTTCGCGCGGCGGCGGCGATGCGGTCGTGATCCGCGAGTTCGACATTCCGAGCAAGCGCTTCGTCGCCGATGGCTTCAACCTGCCCGAGGCCAAGAGCGATTTCACCTGGCGCGACATCGACACCGCCTACATCGGCACCGATTTCGGCCCCGGATCGATGACCGATTCCGGCTATCCGCGCATCATCAAGCGCTGGAAGCGCGGCACGCCGCTCGCGCAAGCGCAGACCGTCTTCGAAGGGCAAAAAACCGATGTCAGCGTCGAGGCCTGGGTCGATCATCGGCCCGGTTATTTCCGCGAAGGTTTCGGCCGTTCGATCGCCTTTTACAACGGCGAGACCTATGTGGTGCGCGATGGGAAGAACGAGCGCATCGACGTGCCCAACGATGCGATGCCCACGCTGGTGCGCGACTGGCTGATCGTGCGTTTGCGCAATGCCTGGACCGTCGGACAGCAAACCTATCCGCAAGGCGCTTTGATCGGTATTCGTGCCGCCGCATTCGCTGCCGGCGACCGCAAATTCCAGGTGCTGTACGCGCCCAGCGCCACGGCATCGTTGCAATCGTGGACGCCGACCCGCGACGCGCTGCTGCTCGATGTGCTCGACAATGTGCGCAGCCGCGTGTTCGAACTCACCGAGGCCGACGGCCAATGGCAATCGCGTGAACTCGCGCTGCCGGGCAAGGGCGCGGCGCGCGTGAGTGCGGTCGACCCCGACACCTCGAACGCGTACTGGCTGGTCTATGAAGACTTCCTCACGCCCTCGACCTTGTCGGTCGCCGAAGTCGGCAAGACCGGCCTCACGGCGCTGAAATCCTCGCCGTCCTTCTTCGATGCCCAGGGTATGCGCGTGGTCCAGCGCGAGGCGGTGTCCAAGGACGGCACCCGGGTGCCGTATTTCGTGGTCGGCCGTCTCGATGCCGATGGCAAGACGAAGGGGCCTGCGCCGACGCTGTTGTACGGCTACGGCGGCTTCGAAGTCACGATGGAACCCTGGTACAGCGGCTCGTTCGGCCAAGCCTGGCTCGCGCGCGGCGGCGTATTCGTGCTGGCCAACATCCGTGGCGGCGGCGAATTCGGTCCGCAATGGCATCAGGCGGCGATCAAGGCCCATCGTCAAAAAGCCTATGACGATTTCATCGCGGTGGCCGAAGACCTCGAACGCACGGGCCTGACCACGCGCAAGCAACTGGGCATCATGGGCGGCAGCAACGGCGGCTTGTTGGTGGGCGCGGTGATGGTGGAACGTCCCGACCTGTTCGGCGCGGTGGTCTGCCAGGTGCCTTTGCTCGACATGAAGCGCTACAACAAGCTGCTGGCGGGCGCGAGCTGGATGGCTGAATACGGAGACCCGGATCAGCCTGAGGATTGGGCCGCTTTGTCGAAATATTCGCCCTACCAGAATGTGCGTGCCGACGTGCAATACCCGCCGGTGCTGTTCACGACCTCGACCCGTGACGACCGTGTGCACCCGGGGCACGCGCGCAAGATGGTCGCGCGCATGCTCGAACAAGGGCACAAGCAAGTGCTGTATTACGAAAACACCGAAGGCGGGCACGCGGGCGCGGCGAACAACGAGCAACGCGCCAAGATGGTCGCGCTCGAATTCACCTTCTTGTGGCGCGAACTGGGCGGAGCCGGACAATGAGCAGCAGCGCAATTCCCTCGACCATGCGCGCGGTCGCCATCACGGCGCCGGGCGCGGCGGAAGTCTTGCAAGTCATCGATCGGCCGGTGCCGCAATGCAAGCCCGGCGAGGTCTTGATCCAGGTCGCGGCGGCGGGCGTGAACCGTCCCGATGTCTTGCAGCGCAAGGGCATGTATCCGCCCCCGGCCGGTGCCTCCGATCTGCCCGGGCTCGAAGTCGCCGGCCGCATCGTCGGCGGCGATCTGTCCGGGTCGGCATGGAAGATCGGCGACGAGGTCTGCGCGCTGGTGGCGGGCGGCGGGTATGCGCAGTATTGCGCGGCGCCCGCCGCGCAATGCCTGCCGATTCCGGCGCATTGCTCGTTGGTGGAGGCGGCTTCCTTGCCTGAAACGCATTTCACGGTCTGGAGCAATGTCTTCGATCGCGCGCGGCTCGGCACGCGTGACGACGGCCAGCCCGAAACCCTGCTGGTCCAGGGCGGCACCAGTGGCATCGGCGTGACGGCCATTCAAATGGCACATGCGCTCGGGCACCGGGTGTTCGCGACTGCGGGCAGCGACGACAAGGCGCGTGCTTGCGAAGCCTTGGGCGCCGAACGCGGCATCAATTACCGCAGCGAGGATTTCGTCGAGGTGGTGCGCACCGCGACCGGCGGCGTGGGCGTGGACGTGGTGCTCGACATGGTCGGCGGGCATTACATCCCGCGCGAGATCAATTCCCTGGCGGATGACGGCCGCATCGTGCTCATTGCCCTCATCGGCGGCGCCAAATCGGAAGTCGATCTGGCGCAGGTGTTGCGGCGTCGGCTCACGCTGACCGGCTCGACCTTGCGCGCACGCGAGGTGGCGTTCAAGGCCAGGATCGCGCAGACCTTGCGCGAGCGCGTCTGGCCCTTGTATGCGTCGCAGGCGATGCGGCCGGCGGTCTATCGCACTTTCACGATGGACGAAGCGGCGCAGGCCCATCGCTTGATGGAGGCCAGCGAACACATCGGCAAGATCGTCATCACGATGCAATGAGTGTCGCGATTGTTTGGAATCATTCGCACGGTAGGCTATAATTTTCAGGCTTTGTCGCTTGCGCCCTGAAAACTCATTTCGACCTCGATCAGAACGCCAGAATGCAACGTACGCGCTGGGTTGTCGGTAACTGGAAGATGCACGGCAGCCTCGCTTCGAACGAGGCCTTGCTCGAGGCATTGAAGGCGGGTGTTCAGGTGGGTGGTGCCACGCGCGCTGGGGTTTGCGTGCCGGCACCTTACCTCGCGCAGACCAAGGCCGTGCTCGCCGGCTCTGCGTTGTTGTTCGGTGCGCAGGATGTGAGCGAGCATGCATCGGGTGCCTACACCGGCGAGGTGGCGGGTGCCATGGTGGCGGAGTTTGGTGCGCGCCTTGCCATCGTCGGTCATTCGGAGCGTCGCGCTCTGCATGGCGAAACCAGCGATGCGGTCGCGCGCAAGGCAGTGGCGGCGGTGAAGGCGGGGTTGATTCCGATCGTGTGCGTGGGCGAAACCCTGGCGCAACGCGAAGCGGACGAGACCTTCAACGTCGTCGAATCGCAGTTGCGTGCGGTGCTCGAATGCGGCGACGCGTTGGGTGCCGATTTCGTCGTGGCCTACGAGCCGGTCTGGGCGATCGGCACCGGCAAGACGGCGACGCCCGAGCAGGCGCAGGAAGTGCACGCGTTCATCCGCGTCTTGTTGCGCGATGCCGGACGCGAAGCGACGCCGGTGCTGTACGGTGGCAGTGTGAAGGCGGCGAATGCCGCAGGGATTTTTTCGATGCCCGACATCGATGGTGGTCTGATCGGTGGGGCGTCGTTGGTGGCTCAGGATTTCCTGGCCATCATCGCGGCGAGCAATGCCGTGGCGGAGGGTTGAGATGCATATGATCGGAACGTTGCTTCAGGTGTTGCAGCTGCTGTCGGCCATCGCGGTGGTCGTCCTGGTGCTGCTTCAGCACGGCAAAGGCGCTGACATGGGTGCGGCTTTCGGTAGCGGCGCTTCGGGCAGCCTGTTCGGGGCCACGGGTTCGGCGAATTTTCTGAGCCGTTCGACCGCGGTGGTCGCCTCGGTGTTTTTCGTTTGCACGCTGGGTCTGTCGCTGGTGTCGTCCGGCAAGATCGCGGCGACGCCTGCCGGCGGAGTGATGTCGAACGTCCCGGTGGCGCCGTCGGCGCCTGCGGGCGCGGTTGCTCCGGCGCCGCAAACGCCGGCCGATGCAGGTAAAGCCAACGAGATTCCGAAGTAACTGTTTTACAATACCGGCGCTTTTGCGTTGCACGACGCTGATGCGCGCCTGCATTCCTCCGGTAGGCGCAGTGCTGGGTTGAGTAGTCCACGTGCCGACGTGGTGAAATTGGTAGACACGCTATCTTGAGGGGGTAGTGGCGAAAGCTGTGCGAGTTCGAGTCTCGCCGTCGGCACCAAGTGGTTTCCTGATGATCGCGCAACCGCGCGACCTATCGTTGATGTCAAGGGCTGGGAACTCACTGTGAATCTCGAAAGCTATTTTCCGATTCTGATGTTCATCCTCGTCGGCTTCGCAGTGGCTGCGATTTTGCCGATCCTCGGGCGGATCCTCGGTCCCCACAAGCCCGATTCAGAGAAGCTTTCTCCTTACGAATGCGGTTTCGAGGCGTTTGAAGACGCACGCATGAAGTTCGACGTGCGCTACTACCTCGTGGCCATTCTGTTCATCCTGTTCGACCTCGAAATCGCCTTCCTGTTTCCGTGGGCGATTTCGCTCGGCGACATCGGCCATTTCGGCTTCTGGGCAATGATGGTGTTCCTCGGCATTCTCGTCGTGGGCTTCGCCTACGAATGGAAAAAGGGCGCCCTGGACTGGGAATGAGCAGGCGGTTGATCGTCAAAGCTGGCGCGGCCATCGTGGCCGCGAGCGCGAGGGCAGCATGAGCATCGAAGGCGTATTGAGCGAAGGTTTCATCACCACGACAGCGGACAAGCTGATCAACTGGACGCGTACCGGGTCGCTATGGCCGGTGACGTTCGGTCTGGCCTGCTGCGCGGTCGAGATGATGCATGCGGGCGCGTCGCGTTACGACATGGACCGATTCGGCGTCGTGTTCCGTCCGAGCCCGCGCCAGAGCGACGTGATGATCGTCGCCGGCACCCTGTGCAACAAGATGGCGCCCGCGCTGCGCAAGGTCTACGACCAGATGCCCGAACCGCGCTGGGTCATCTCCATGGGCTCGTGCGCCAACGGCGGCGGCTATTACCACTACAGCTATTCGGTCGTGCGCGGCTGCGACCGCATCGTGCCCGTCGACATTTACGTTCCCGGCTGCCCGCCGACCGCCGAAGCGCTGCTGTACGGGATCATCCAGTTGCAGAACAAGATCAAGCGCACCTGCACGATCGCGCGCTGAAAGCACCAGAACCACTTCCAGCGCCGCCCATCGCTGAATACGCCAAGTCAAGCACACCATGACACGACTCGAGCAGTTGCAGACCACGCTCCAGAACGTACTCGGGGATCGTCTGCGTTCCATCAAGAACGCCTTGGGCGAGATCACCGTCGAACTCGCGGCCGATCGTTATTTCGAATCGATGCGCCTGCTGCGCGACGAACCGGGTTTGAAGTTCGAGCAGCTCATCGACTTGTGCGGCATGGATTACTCGGCCTACAAGGATCAGCCCTGGGAAGGTCCGCGCTACGCGGCGGTCTCGCATCTGTTGTCGGTGTCGCTCAACCAGCGTCTGCGTGTGCGCGTGTTCGCGCCCGACGATGAATTCCCGGTGGTCGCTTCGGTGACCGAGCTCTGGACCTCGGCCAACTGGTACGAGCGCGAAGCCTTCGATCTGTACGGCATCGTCTTCGATGGTCACGCCGACCTGCGCCGCCTGCTGACCGACTACGGTTTCATCGGACACCCGTTCCGCAAGGATTTCCCGGTGTCGGGCTATGTCGAGATGCGCTACGACCCCGAACAAAAGCGCGTCATCTATCAACCGGTCACGATCGAGCCGCGCGAGAACACGCCGCGCATCATTCGCGAAGACGCCTACGGGCAAGGGCGCTGAGGAAGCACGATGGCCGACATCAAGAATTACACGCTGAATTTCGGACCCCAGCACCCGGCGGCGCACGGTGTGCTGCGTCTGGTGCTCGAACTCGACGGCGAAGTCATCCAGCGCGCCGATCCGCACATCGGGCTGTTGCATCGCGCGACCGAAAAGCTCGCCGAGCAAAAGACTTTCCTGCAGAACGTGCCCTACATGGACCGTCTCGACTATGTGTCGATGATGGCCAACGAGCACGGTTATGTGCTCGCGATCGAAAAGCTGCTCGGCATCGAAGTGCCGCTGCGCGCGCAATACATCCGCGTGATGTACGACGAAATCACCCGGTTGCTGAACCATTTGCTTTGGCTCGGTTGCCACGGCCTCGACGTGGGCGCGATGGCGGTGTTTCTGTACGCCTTCCGCGAGCGCGAAGACTTGTTCGACATGTACGAAGCGGTGTCGGGCGCGCGCATGCATGCGGCCTACTACCGTCCGGGCGGTGTCTATCGCGACCTGCCCGACGAGATGCCCAAGTACAAGGCCTCGAAGCTGCGCAACGAGAAGGCGATCCGCGACCTCAACGCCAATCGCGAAGGCTCGCTGCTCGACTTCATCGAAGACTTCACCAACCGGTTCCCGAAGTACGTCGACGAATACGAAACCCTGCTGACCGACAACCGGATCTGGAAGCAGCGTCTGGTCGGCATCGGCGTGGTCTCGCCCGAGCGCGCGCTGCAGCTCGGCTTCACCGGCGCGATGCTGCGCGGGTCGGGCTTCGAATGGGATCTGCGCAAGAACCAGCCCTACGAAGTCTATGACCTGCTCGACTTCGACATTCCGGTCGGCAAGAACGGCGACAGCTACGACCGTTATCTGGTCCGCATGGAAGAAATGCGTCAGGCCAACCGCATCATCAAACAATGCGTCGAATGGCTGCGCAACAACCCCGGCCCGGTCATGACCGACAACCACAAGGTGGCGCCGCCTTCGCGCGTGGACATGAAGTCCAACATGGAAGAGCTGATCCACCATTTCAAGCTGTTCACCGAAGGCATGCATGTGCCCGAAGGCGAAGCCTGGTCGGCGATCGAGCATCCGAAGGGCGAATTCGGCATCTATCTGGTGTCCGACGGCGCGAACAAGCCGTACCGCCTCAAGATCCGTACTCCCGACTACGCGCATCTGGCCGCGCTCGATGAAATGGCGCGCGGCCACATGATCGCCGATGCCGTCACCATCATCGGGACCCAGGACATCGTGTTCGGGTCCATCGACAGGTAAATCCGCATGAGCGCCGTTCCCTCCAATACCCGCCTGCTGTCCGACGAGTCCTATCGTCGGATCGAGCGCGAAGTCGCGAAGTACCCGGCCGACCAGAAGCAGTCGGCGGTCATGGCCGTGCTGGCCATCGCGCAGGAAGAAAAAGGCTGGCTCGCGCCCGAGGTCATCGACGACGTCGCGGCCGTGCTCGAGATGCCGTCGATCGCGGTCTGGGAAGTCGCGTCGTTCTACAACATGTACAACACCAAGCCGGTCGGCAAGTACAAGATCTCGGTCTGTACCAACCTGCCGTGCGCGCTTTCGGGTGGTGAGCATGCCGCGCGTCATCTGCGCGAAAAGCTCGGCATCGAGTACAAGGAAACCACGGCGGACGGCCGCTTCACGCTGATCGAAGGCGAATGCATGGGCGCCTGCGGCGATGCGCCGGTGCTGCTCGTGAACAATCACCGGATGTGCAGCTACATGTCGGACGACAAGCTCGACGCGCTGGTCGACGAGCTCAAGAAGGATTGATGCGATGAACGCACCGACATTGTCCTCCTGCTTCCACGGCCGCCACATCAACCCGCAAATTCTCGCCGGGCTCGATGGCAACAACTGGCGCCTGGCCGATTACGTCAAGCGCGGCGGTTACGAAGCGCTCAAGAAGATCCTGACCGAGAAGATCACGCAAGATCAGGTCATCGCCGACCTCAAGGCGTCGGCGCTGCGTGGCCGTGGCGGCGCGGGCTTCCCGACCGGCTTGAAGTGGAGCTTCATGCCGCGCCAGTTCCCGGGCCAGAAGTACCTGGTCTGCAATTCGGACGAAGGCGAACCCGGTACATTCAAAGACCGCGACATCCTGCGCTACAACCCGCACATCGTCATCGAAGGCATGGCGATCGCGGCCTATGCGATGGGCGCGACGGTCGGCTACAACTACATCCACGGCGAAATCTTCGAAGTCTACAAACGCTTCGAAGAGGCGCTCGAAGAAGCGCGTCAGGCCGGCTTGCTGGGCGACAACATCCTGGGCAGCGGCTTCAACTTCCAGTTGCATGCGCATCATGGTTACGGCGCCTACATTTGCGGCGAAGAAACCGCGCTGCTCGAATCGATCGAAGGCAAGAAGGGCCAGCCGCGCTTCAAGCCGCCGTTCCCGGCGAGCTTCGGTCTGTACGGCAAGCCGACCACGATCAACAACACCGAGACCTTCGCGGCGGTGCCCTGGATCATCCGCAACGGCGCGCAGGCTTATCTCGAATGCGGCAAGCCGAACAACGGCGGCACCAAGATCTTCTCGATCTCCGGCGACGTGAACTACCCCGGCAATTACGAGATCCCGATGGGCACGCCGTTCTCGAAGCTGCTCGAACTCGCGGGCGGCATGCGCGGCGGCAAGAAGCTCAAGATGGTGATCCCGGGCGGTTCGTCGGCCCCGGTGATCCCGGCGAACATCATCATGGACTGCACCATGGACTACGACTCGATCGCCAAGGCGGGATCGATGCTCGGTTCGGGCGCGGTGATCGTGATGGACGAAACGCGTTGCGCGGTGAAATCGCTCGAGCGTCTGTCGTACTTTTATTTCGAGGAAAGCTGCGGGCAGTGCACGCCTTGCCGTGAAGGCACGGGCTGGCTGTATCGCATGGTGCATCGGATCGAGCACGGGCAAGGCCGGCAGGAAGACCTCGACCAGCTCGATCGCGTGGCCGGCAACATCATGGGCCGCACGATCTGCGCTTTGGGCGATGCGGCGGCGATGCCGGTGCGCGGCTTCCTCAAGCATTACCGCGACGAGTTCGCGTATCACATCGAGCACAAGACGTGTCTCGTTCCGCAATACGTCTGAACGACGTGGCGAGGCGAGAACACGAACGGCCGCATTGCGGCAAACAGGAAACGACAAGGGCTGGTAGATGAGTGCAGTCGTTGGCCAGATGGTCGAAGTCGAGATCGACGGGCGCAAGGTTGAAGTGACGCCCGGTGCGATGGTCATGGAGGCCGCCAGCAAGGCGGGCGTCTTCATTCCGCACTTCTGCTATCACAAGAAGCTCTCGATCGCGGCCAATTGCCGCATGTGTCTGGTCGAGGTCGAAAAGGCGCCCAAGCCTTTGCCGGCCTGCGCGACGCCGGTCACCCCCGGCATGATCGTGCGCACCAAGAGCGAGAAAGCCGTGGCCGCGCAGAAGTCGGTCATGGAATTCCTGCTCATCAACCATCCGCTCGATTGCCCGATCTGCGACCAAGGCGGCGAATGCCAGTTGCAAGACTTGGCGGTCGGCTACGGCGGTTCGGCCTCGGTCTACCAGGAAGAAAAGCGCGTCGTCTTCCACAAGAACGTCGGTCCGCTCATTTCGATGGAAGAAATGAGCCGCTGCATCCATTGCACGCGCTGCGTGCGCTTCGGCCAGGAAGTCGCCGGGGTGATGGAACTCGGCATGGCCAACCGTGGCGAGCATTCCGAAATCCAGAGCTTCGTCGGCCGTACCGTCGATTCCGAAGTCTCGGGCAACATGATCGATCTGTGCCCGGTGGGCGCGCTGACGAGCAAGCCGTTCCGCTACAGCGCCCGCACTTGGGAGCTTGCACGCCGCCGCACGGTGTCGCCGCATGATGGCCTTGGCGCGAACCTCATCGCCCAGGTCAAGCGTGACCAGGTGCTGCGCGTGGTGCCGTTCGAAAACGAAGCGATCAACGAATGCTGGCTGTCCGACAAGGACCGCTTCAGCTACGAAGCGCTGAATTCCGATGAGCGCCTGCTGCAACCCATGATCCGCAAGGACGGCAAGCTGGTGCCGACCGATTGGCAGACCGCGCTCGAATTCGCGGCCGCCGGTCTCAATGCGATCAAGAATGCCGAAGGCGCGGGCGCGATCGGTGCGCTGGCCACGCCGCATTCGACTTACGAAGAACTCCATCTGCTGCAAAAACTCATGCGCGGTTTCGGCGTCGAGAACATCGACAGCCGTTTGCGCATGTCCGAATTCGAACTCGATGCGCGTCGCGACGGTTTCGCCAAGGGCTCGGCGCCCTGGCTGGGCATGTCGATCACCGATGTGGGCGCCTTGCAGCGCGCGCTCGTGATCGGCTCCTTCCTGCGCAAAGACCATCCCTTGTTGTCGGTGCGTCTGCGTCTGGCCACGCGCCGTGGCTTGAAGCTCAATGTGCTGCATGCGGCCGATGACGACCTGCTGATGCCGGTGGCCAACAAGCTGATCGCCGCGCCGTCGGAATGGCATGGCGCGCTCAATCAGATCGTGGTCGCGGTCGCTGCCGCCAAGGGCGTCGCGGTGCCGGCCGGCCTCGAAGGCGTGCAAGCCGGTGACGCCGCCAAGGCGATCGCCGCTTCGTTGCTCAGCGGCGAACGCAAGGCGGTCTTCCTCGGCAATGCCGCGGTCGCCCATCCGCAGGCCGCACGCATTGCCGCCAGTGCGCAATGGATCGCGGAACAGACCGGTGCCGTCTTCGGCGTACTGACCGAAGCCGCGAACACCGTCGGTGCTTATCTGGCGGGCGCGATCGCGCGCAGCGGCGAAAACGCCGCGCGCATGATCACCATCCCCAAGAAGGCCTATGTGCTGTTCAACGCCGAGCCCGAACTCGACTGCCATAACGCCGCCGCCGCGCGCGCCGCGATGGATCAGGCCGAATTCGTGATCGCGTTCTCGGCTTTCCAGACCAAGGCGCTCGAATATGCCAAGGTCGTGCTGCCGATCGCGCCGTTCACCGAAACCCCGGGCACCTTCATCAGTGCCGAAGGCCGGGTGCAAAGCTTCTCGGCGGTGGTCAAGCCGCGCGGCGAAGCGCGTCCGGGCTGGAAGGTGCTGCGTGTGCTCGGCAACCTGCTCGGTGTTTCCGGCTTCGCCTATGAATCGATCGATCAGGTCCGCACCGAAGCTCTCGATGCCGCCTCGGTGCCGTCGCGCCTGACCAATCATGTCGATGTGCCGGTCACGGCCGCGCAAGCAGCGGCAGGCCTGGTGCTCGAACGCATTGCGCCGGTGCCCATCTATTCGGCCGACGCGCTGGTGCGTCGTTCGCCTTCGTTGCAGGCCACGGCCGATGGCCGCACGCCGCAAGCGATCGCGCATCCGAGCGTGCTCGAACGGCTGGGTCTGCGCGCCGGTGAATCGGTGCGGGTCAAGCAGGGCACGGCCTCGGCGGTGCTGGTCGCGGCGGCCGATGCGCGCCTGCCGGCCAATACCGTGCGCATCGCGGCGGGGCATGCAGCCACGGCCACGCTCGGGGCCATGTTCGGTGAAGTCACTCTGGAGCGTGCGTGATGTCGGCGATCGACGCTTACGGTCTCAATTGGTTCGGGTCTAGCTGGCCCTATGTCTGGCTGTTCGCCAAGACGCTGTTTTTCATCGTGTGCATCACCTTGCCCGTGATCCTGTGCGTGGCCTATCTCACGCTCTGGGAACGCAAGATGATCGGCTGGATGCATGTGCGTCTGGGCCCCAACCGCGTCGGGCCTTTGGGCTTGCTGCAGCCGATCGCCGATGCGCTCAAGTTGATGCTCAAGGAAATCGTCACGCCGACCCAGGTGGACAAGCCCTTGTACATGCTGGCGCCGATGCTGGTCATGATGCCGGCGCTCGCGGCATGGGCGGTGATGCCTTTCGGTCCCGGCATCGTGCTGGCCGACATCAATGCCGGTCTGCTTTACGTGATGGCGATCACTTCGCTCGGCGTGTACGGCGTGATCATCGCCGGCTGGGCCTCGAACTCGAAGTACGCCTTCCTCGGCGCGATGCGTGCGTCGGCGCAGATGGTCTCGTATGAACTCGCGGTCGGCTTCGTGCTGGTGGCGGTGCTGCTGGTTTCGGGCACGCTCAACATGACGGGCATCGTCGAGCAGCAATTGCGCGGCATGGGCGCGAACATGGGGCTGAACTTCCTGTCGTGGAATTTCCTCCCGCTGTTCCCGCTGTTCATCATCTACATCATTGCCTGCGTGGCCGAAACCAACCGCCATCCGTTCGACGTGGTCGAAGGCGAATCGGAAATCGTCGCGGGCCACATGATCGAATACTCGGGCATGGCGTTTGCGCTGTTCTTCCTGGCCGAATACGCCAACATGATCCTGCTGTCGGCGATGGCCTCGGTCATGTTCCTCGGCGGCTGGTCGGCCCCGATCTCGCCCGAAGTGCTGTTCGGCATGCATCTGCCGGCCTGGATCGTTTCGCTGTCGGGCTGGTTCTGGCTGATTGCCAAGACCTTCTTCGTCGTCTCGTTGTTCATCTGGTTCCGCGCCTCGTTCCCGCGCTACCGCTATGACCAGATCATGCGTCTGGGCTGGAAGATCTTCATTCCGCTCACGCTGATCTGGCTGGTGGTCGTGGCTGCGTGGATGCAGACGCCGTACAACATTTTCAAGCACTGACGCGCTCGGAGCTCCTGCAAGGATTTGATGATGGATGCGATCAAGGACTTCTTCGGCAGCCTGATGCTCAAGGAATTGCTCAAGGGCATGGCGCTGACCGGGCGCTACATGTTTGCGCGCAAGATCACGATTCAGTTTCCCGAAGAAAAGACGCCGCTGTCGCCGCGCTTTCGCGGCCTGCATGCGCAACGCCGTTATGAAAACGGCGAAGAGCGCTGCATCGCCTGCAAGCTGTGCGAAGCGGTCTGCCCCGCGATGGCGATCTCGATCGAGTCCGAGCAGCGCGAAGACGGCACGCGCCGCACCAAGCGCTACGACATCGATCTGACCAAATGCATCTTCTGCGGTTTCTGCGAGGAAAGCTGCCCGGTCGACTCCATCGTCGAGACCGACATCTTCGAATACCACGGCGAAAAGCGCGGTGATCTGTACTTCACCAAGGAAATGCTGCTCGCGGTGGGGGATCGGTACGAAAAGAACATTGCCGCCGCGCGTGCCAAAGACGCGCGTTACCGCTGAACGGCGCAACGCATCACGAGACGGACCTCATGGCCTTCGACTTCAAATACTGGATGTTCATCGTCTTCGCGGTGGTGCTGGTCATCGCTGCGGTGCGCGTGATCACCACGCGTAACCCGGTGCATGCCGCGATGTTCCTGGTGCTGTCGTTCTGTACCGCATCGGGCACCTGGATGCTGCTGCAGGCGGAATTCCTCGCGATCACACTGGTCCTCGTCTATGTGGGCGCGGTGATGGTGCTGTTCTTGTTCGTGGTGATGATGCTCGACATCAACATCGACGCCTTGCGCTCGGGCTTCAAGCAAAGCCTGCCGGTGGCGCTGCTGGTCGGTGTGGTGGTCATCCTCGAAATGGCGTTCGTGATCATCAACGCCTTCAAGCGCATCGAGCCGGCCGACATCCCGGCGCTCGCCGCGGGCTCGAGCAACACCCGCGAACTGGGCAAGCTGGTCTATACCGAATACGTCTATCCGTTCGAAATCGCGGCGGTCATCCTGCTGGTTGCCATCATTGCGGCAATCGCGCTGACCCTGCGTCGACGCAAGGATTCCAAGCGCCAGAGCGTGCCGAGCCAGATTGCGGTGCGGCGCGAAGACCGGGTGCGCCTGGTCAAGATGCAAGCGGCAACCAACGAAAACCGGCGCGAAGCGCCTTAACGAACAACGAGAACGAATCCCCGGTACCACCGGGATTCAGGGAGTGGGCAACGTGCTACAACTTTGGCACTTCTTGGTGCTCGGCGCGATCCTGTTTGCGATCAGCGTCGTGGGCATCTTCTTGAACCGCAAGAACGTCATCATCTTGCTGATGGCGATCGAGCTCATGCTGCTTGCCGTCAACATGAACTTCGTCGCGTTCTCGCATTTCCGCGGCGATCTGGCGGGGCAGGTGTTCGTGTTCTTCATCCTGACCGTGGCTGCGGCCGAGTCGGCGATCGGCCTTGCGATCCTCGTCGTGCTGTTCCGCAATCTGCATACCATCAACGTCGAAGACCTCGACCAGCTCAAGGGGTGAGGGAACAACGACCATGGATCTGAAATACATCCTCCTCCTGATCGCGCTCGCACCGCTCGCCGGTTCGATGATCGCGGGCCTCGCCGGCAAGCAGGTTGGCCGTGCCGGCGCGCATTGGGCCACCATCCTCGGGGTCGGCACCGCCTTCCTCGCGTCGTGCTATGTGTTCAAGCTTGTGCTGGCCCAGCCCGAAGGCCAGGCTTTGTTCAACGACACGATCTACACCTGGGCGACCGTCGGCAAGCTCAAGCTCGAAGTCGGTTTCCTCGTCGATTCGCTGACCGCGACGATGATGCTGGTCGTCACCTTCGTGTCCTTGATGGTCCACATCTACACCATCGGCTACATGGCCGAGGATCCGGGCTATCAACGCTTCTTCAGCTACATCTCGCTGTTCACCTTCTCGATGCTCATGCTGGTCATGAGCAACAACTTCCTGCAGCTGTTCTTCGGCTGGGAAGCGGTGGGCCTGGTGTCGTATCTGCTGATCGGTTTCTGGTTCAAGAAGCCGACCGCGATCTACGCCAACATGAAGGCGTTTCTGGTCAATCGCGTCGGCGACTTCGGCTTCATCCTCGGCATCGGTCTGGTGCTCGCATACTTCGGCTCGATGAATTACGCCGAAGTGTTCAAGGCCGCGCCTGGCCTAGCCGACACCTACGTGAACTTCCTGCCCGGCGTGGGCTGGCGCGTCATCACCGTGGCCTGCATCTGTTTGTTCATCGGCGCGATGGGCAAGTCGGCGCAATTCCCCTTGCATGTCTGGCTGCCCGATTCGATGGAAGGCCCGACCCCGATCTCGGCGCTGATCCACGCCGCCACCATGGTGACCGCGGGCATCTTCATGGTCTCGCGCATGTCGCCCTTGTTCGAATTGTCGACCCAGGCCTTGTCGTTCGTGATGACCATCGGCGCCATCACCGCGCTGTTCATGGGCTTCCTCGGCATCATCCAGAACGACATCAAGCGCGTGGTCGCGTATTCGACGCTGTCCCAGCTCGGCTACATGACGGTCGCGCTCGGCGCCTCGGCCTATTCGGCGGCGATCTTCCACCTGATGACGCACGCGTTCTTCAAGGCGCTGCTGTTCCTCGGCGCGGGCTCGGTGATCATCGGCATGCATCACGACCAGGACATCCGCCACATGGGCGGCCTCTGGAAATACATGAAGTTCACCTGGATCACCTCCTTGATCGGCTCGCTGGCCCTGATCGGCACGCCGTTCTTCTCCGGGTTCTTCTCGAAAGATTCGATCATCGGTGCGGTGCTCGAATCCGACATCCCGGGCGCGCATTTCGCGCAGTTCGCAGTGGTCGCGGGTGTGTTCGTCACCGCGTTCTATTCGTTCCGCATGTATTTCCTGGTCTTCCACGGCGAAGAGCGGTTCCGCCATGTCAAGCATGACGACCACGGCCATGACGATCATGGTCATGGCGCACACGGCGGCGACCCGCATGAATCGCCCGCGGTGGTCTGGGTGCCGCTGGTGTTGCTCGCGATCCCGTCGGCCGTCATCGGCTACATCACGCTCTCACCGATGCTCGAAGGCGAATTCTTCAAGAACGTGATCTTCGTCGACGCGGTCAAGCATCCGGCCATGTCCGAATTCGTGCGCGCGCACGTCGAACACGGGCCGCTGACCATGGCGTTGCACGGCTTCATGAGCCTGCCGTTCGCGTTGGCGCTGGCCGGCGTGGTCACGGCCTGGTATTGCTATCTGATCAACCCCAAGGTGCCGGCATGGTTCCGCCAGCGCTTCGATGCGATCTACACCCTGCTCGACAACAAGTACTACCTCGACAAGATCAACGAGGTGGTGTTTGCCGGCGGAGCACGTGCGATCGGCAAGGGGCTGTGGCAGGGCGGTGACGTCAAAGTGATCGATGGCCTGATCGTCAATGGCAGCGCGCGCGTGGTCGGGTGGTTCGCTTCGGTGATCCGCTTCTTCCAGTCGGGCTACATCTATCACTACGCGTTCGCGATGATCGTCGGCATGGTGGGCCTGCTGACGTTCTTCCTGTTCCTGAACAAATAACAAGCGGGCAGGGATACTCCATGCAGTCGTCGATTCCGTTGCTGAGCCTCGCGATCTGGGTGCCGATCGTTTTTGGCTTCATCATCCTCGCACTGGGCGAGGACCGTCATGCCGGCATCGTGCGCGGGCTTTCGCTCGTCGGCGCGATCGCAGGCTTCGTCATCAGCCTCATGCTGCTGATCAACTTCGTTCCCGACGTCGCCACCATGCAGGCGACCGAGAACGTGTCCTGGTTCTCGAGCTACAAGATCAATTACCACCTCGGGATCGACGGCATGTCCTTGTGGTTCGTGATCCTGACGGCCTTCATCACGGTGATCGTCGTGATCGCCGGTTGGGAAGTGATCCAGGAGCGCGTCGCGCAATACATGGCGGCCTTCCTGATTCTCTCGGGCCTCATGATCGGCGTGTTCTGCGCGCTCGACGGTCTGCTGTTCTACGTGTTCTTCGAAGCCACGCTGATCCCGATGTACATCATCATCGGCGTCTGGGGCGGACCGAACCGCGTCTACGCGGCCTTCAAGTTCTTCCTCTACACCTTGCTCGGCTCGCTGTTGACGCTGGTCGCGATTCTTTATCTGTACAACAAGTCGGGCAGCTTCGAGATCCTCGAGTGGTACAAGCTGCCGCTGCCGCTCGATGCGCAGATCCTGATCTTCCTCGCCTTCCTGTTCGCGTTCGCGGTCAAGGTGCCGATGTGGCCGGTACATACCTGGCTGCCTGACGCCCACGTCGAAGCGCCGACCGGCGGTTCGATCGTGCTGGCGGCGATCATGCTCAAGCTCGGTGCCTACGGCTTCCTGCGGCTGTCGCTGCCGGTGGTGCCCGATGCGTCGCGTTACCTCGCCAACTTCATGATCACGCTGTCCTTGATCGCGGTGGTCTACATCGGCCTTGTCGCGCTCGTGCAAAAGGACATGAAAAAGCTGGTGGCCTACAGCTCGATCGCGCACATGGGTTTCGTGACCCTGGGCTTCTTCATGTTCAACCCGCTCGGCGTCGAAGGCGCGATCGTTCAGATGGTCTCGCACGGCTTCGTTTCGGGCGCGATGTTCGCTTGTATCGGCGTGCTCTACGACCGCATGCATTCGCGCCAGATCGCCGATTACGGCGGCGTGGTCAACACCATGCCCAAGTTCGCGGCCTTGTTCATGCTGTTCACCATGGCCAACTCGGGCCTGCCGGCCACCTCGGGTTTCGTCGGTGAGTTCATGGTCATCCTGGGTGCGGTGCAATTCAATTTCTGGATCGGCGCGCTGGCCGCCACCACGCTGATCCTCGGCGCCGCCTACTCGCTGTGGATGTACAAGCGTGTGATGTTCGGCGAGATCGCCAACGACCATGTGCGCGACCTCAAGGACATCGGCGCGCGCGAATTCACGATGCTCGCCTTGCTTGCCTTGATGGTGCTGTTCATGGGCCTGTATCCGAAGCCTTTCACCGATGTGATGCATGCCTCGGTGACGAACCTGCTCGCCCACGTGGCCATGACAAAAATCTGATCCGGGGCGCATAAGCCATGACTCTCGACTCCTTGAATCTGGTCCCGGCCTACCCCGAGCTGTTTCTGCTCGGGGCGGCGTGCTTGATTCTCATCGCCGACCTGTTCGTCTCCGACGCCAAGCGCGTCGTGACCTTCTACTGGGCCTTGATCGCCGTGATCGGTTCGGGCGCTCTGAGCGTCCAATTGCTCATCGACGGCGCGACGCATTACAGCTTCGGCGGCATGTATGTCGGCGATGCGATGTCCTATGCGCTCAAGGCCTTCGCGGCCCTGGCCGTGGCGCTCACGCTCATCTATTCGCGCCAGTACGCGGCTGACCGCCAGATCATGCGCGGCGAGCTGTATGTGCTTTCGCTGTTCGCGCTGCTCGGCCAGATGATCATGATCTCGGGCAACAACCTGCTCGTGCTCTATCTCGGGCTCGAACTGTTGTCGCTGTCGTTGTACGCCCTGGTGGCACTGCAACGCGATTCCAAGGTTTCGACCGAAGCGGCGATGAAGTATTTCGTGCTTGGTGCGCTCGCCTCGGGCTTCTTGCTCTACGGCATGTCGATGATCTACGGCGCGACCGGCAGCCTCGAAATCGCCGACATTGCGCGTGAAGCTTCCGCCGCGCATGGCAGCAAGGTGTTCGTGTTCGGGGTCATCTTCCTGGTGGTCGGTATCGGCTTCAAGTTTGGCGCCGTGCCTTTCCACATGTGGGTGCCCGATGTTTACGAAGGCTCGCCGACGGCGGTCACGTTGTTGATCGCCGGTGCGCCCAAGCTGGCTGCGTTTGCGATGACGATGCGCCTGCTGGTGCAAGGCGTGCCCGCCCTGGCTGGCGACTGGCAGCAGATGTTCGCCATCCTCGCGGTGCTGTCGCTCATCATCGGCAACATCACGGCCATCGCCCAAACCAATCTCAAGCGCATGCTCGCGTACTCGACCATTGCGCAAATGGGCTTCGTGCTGCTCGGCTTCATGTCGGGTGTCGTGGTCGGCAAGCCCGACGCCGCGACCGATGCCTACAGCGCCTCGATGTTCTACGTGGTGGTCTATGTGTTCACGACGCTCGGCACCTTCGGCATCATGATGCTGCTGGCGCGCTCGGGCTTCGAATGCGATCAGATCTCCGACCTCAAGGGCCTGAACCGTCGTTCGCCCTGGATGGCCTTCGTCATGCTGCTGCTGATGTTCTCGCTGGCCGGCATCCCGCCGACCGTGGGCTTCTACGCCAAGCTGGCGGTGCTGCGCTCGGTCATCGATGCGGGCCATCTCTGGATCGCCATCATCGCGGTCATGCTGTCCCTGATCGGCGCGTTCTACTACCTGCGCGTGGTCAAGGTCATGTACTTCGACGAGCCGACCGACCAGGCGCCCATCGTGTCCACGCAGGACGCGCGTGCCTTCCTCGCGCTCAACGGCGCCTTCATCATCGTCTTCGGCTTGTTCGGCGATCTGCTGCTGCAACTGTGCATCGCGGCGATCCGTGTCAGCCTGCACGCCGCCTGACGCCATGAGCGACGACGACCGGCTCGACGAGCGCTGTCTCGAATCGTCGGTCGTCTATCAAGGCGGCTTTTTGCAAGTGCGGCGCGATCGCGTCGCCTTGCCCGATGCGACCGAAGCGATGCGCGAGTACATCGTGCATCCGGGCGCCGTCATGGTGGTGCCGATGTTCGATGACGGCCGGGTGGTCATCGAGCGGCAGTTCCGTTATCCGCTGCACCGTTCATTGCTCGAATTCCCCGCCGGCAAGATCGATCCGAACGAAGATCATCTGGCGTGTGCGGTGCGCGAGCTGCGCGAAGAGACCGGTTACGCCGCGCGCGACTGGCATTTTCTCGGCACGATCCACAACGCGATCGGCTATTCCGACGAACACATCGAGATCTATCTGGCCACGGGCTTGAGTGCCGGCGAGCGCCAGCTCGATGCGGGCGAATTTCTCGATGTGCTGACCATGCCGCTCGAGGCGGTGATCGCCGCCATCGATGCCGGCGAGATCACCGACGTCAAGACCATCATCGGCGCCTACTGGGTCGAACGCCACCTGCGCCGGCAGCCGCGCTGAGCGCACGGGCCGGAGCCGCGGCGCATCAGAGCGTCTTGGTCACCAGCCGGAAGTCAGGATCGTCCGGGTAAGACTTGATCGCGAAGCCCAGGCTTTTCATCAGCTTGAGCATGTTGTCGTTGTGGGTGAGCACCAGACCGTCGATCTCGCTCAGGCCCTTGCTGCGCGCGAAATCCATGATCGACAGCATCAGCCGCGAGCCGATGCCCTGACCCTTGAAATCTTCCCCGACTACGAGCGAAAACTCGCAGCTCGTGCTGTCGGGGTTGGTGATGTAGCGCGACACGCCGATGATGCGTTCGGTCTCGGTGAACTCGCCATCGCCCGCCGCGACCCGCTCGCGATAGACCGCGACCAGCGCCATCTCGCGGTCGTAATCGATCAGGGTGTAGCGCGACAACATGCGCGCCGGCAATTCGCTGATGGATGAGACGAAGCGGAAGTAGCGGCTTTCGGGCGAGAGGCTGCGCACGAAGGTTTGCAGCATGTTCGCGTCGTCGGGCCGGATCGGGCGGATTTCGTAATGCCCGCCGCCACGCAACGGCCATTCCTGCTCGTAATGCGAAGGGTAGGGCAGGATCGACAGATGGTCGTATTCCTTGGCGCCCGCCTCGGCATGTTCGATCACGATGCGCGCATCGACCGCCAGCGCGCCGTTCTCGTCGACGATGATGGGGTTGATGTCCATCTCGCGCAGTTGCGGCAGCTCGCAAACCATTTCCGAGACGCGCAGCAGGATGTGTTCGACGGCCTGGATGTCGACCGCCGGCGCCCCGCGCCAAGACCCCATTGTTTCCGCCACGCGCACGCGCTCGATGAGCCGGTGCGCGAGGAATTGGTTGAGCGGCGGCAATTCCATCGCGCGGTCGGCGATGAGTTCGATCATCGTGCCGCCGGCACCGAAGGTGATGACAGGGCCGAAGGGCTTGTCGGTCACGAGGCCCACATACAACTCGCGGCCGCGCTTCTTGCCCGACATGTTCTGGATCGTGACGCCGTTGATGCGCGCATTGGGCTGCAACCGGCGCACGGCCTGGATCATGTCGTTGTAGGCATCGCGCACCGCGGTGCCGTTGCCGACATTGAGCAGCACGCCGTTGACGTCGGACTTGTGCGCGATGTCGGGCGAGTCGATCTTGAGCGCGACCGGATAGCCGAGTTGATTGGCGATCATGATCGCCTCGTTCGCACTGCGCGCGAGGATGGTCTTGGTGACCGGGATATGGAAGGCCGACAACAGCGCCTTCGATTCCATTTCGGTCAGCACCTTGCGGCGTTCGGCGAGCACGCTTTCGATCAACAGACGCGCGCTTTCCAGATCGGGATCGCCGAGTTGCGACAAAGGCGGCGGCGTCTGCTGCAGCAATTGCTGGTTTTGGTAGAACGACGCGATGTTGCCGAAGGCATCGACCGCGGCTTCGGGCGTGCGGAAGGTCGGGATCGAGGCGGCATTGAGGATGCCGCGCGCTTCGACGACTTTCTGATCGCCCATCCAGCAAGTCAGCAAAGGCTTGCCGAGATCGCGGTTGATCTTGGCGAGCGCCTGCGCCACATCGGACGGGAGGATGTCGAGCTTGGGCGAATAGATGGCCAGCATGCCATCGACATTCGGGTCGTTGGCCGCCGCTGCGAGCGCGGTGGCGTAATGCTCGGGCGTGGCTTCTTCCGACAAATCGATCAGGTTTTCGAGCGTCGCCTCGGTCGCCAATTGCGGGCGCAGCGCATCGGTGGTGTTGGTCGACAAACGCGCCAGACTCAGGCCGATCGCATTGGCCCAATCCGCTGCCAGCACGCCCGGCCCGCCGCCGTTGGTGACGATGGACAAGCGTTTGCCGACCGGCCGGTAGCGCGAGGCCAGGCATTTCGCCGCCGAGAACAATTGCACGAAGGAATTCACGCGCACCGCGCCGGCACGGCGCAGCGCCGAGTCGAACACATCGTCGCTGCCGACGATGGCGCCCGAATGCGTGAGCGCGGCCAGCGTGCCGCCCGGTTGGCGACCCGCCTTGAGCACGATGACCGGTTTGGAAATGGCCGCAGCGCGCAAGGCGCTCATGAAACGGCGCGCGTCCTGGATGCCTTCGAGGTAGACCACGATGCTATGGGTGGTCGAATCGCCGGCGAGGAAGTCGAGCACCTGGGCAATGTCGACGCTGGTGTTGCGGCCCAGCGAAACGACGGTCGAGAAGCCGACCGCGTTGCGCGCGGCCCAGTCGAGCATCGAAGCGGTCAGGGCGCCCGATTGCGAAACCAGTGCGAGTGGCCCCGAGGCCGTCAGCGGCGCGGCCACGCTCGCATTGAGCTTGATGCCCGGGCGTTGAAAGCCCAGGCAATTGGGGCCGAGCAGATGGATGCCTTGATGCTTGGCGATGGCATGCAATTCCGACGCGGCGTTCGCATCGAGCCCAGACGAGATGATGGTCGCCGCCCGGCACCGGATGCGTCCCGCGACTTCGAGCGCGGCCGCGATCTGCTCATGCGGCAGCGCGATGATCGCGAGGTCGGCGCGCGCATGGGCCAGATCGGCCAACGTGCCTTTCATCGCGATGTCGAGATAGGTCACCGATCCGGCGTAGCCGTCCTCTTTGAGCATGGCCGTGATCGTGCGTCCGAACGCGTTTTGCGCGTCGGGCGTGTCCGGATTGCCGGCGAACACGACGATCGACTTGGGCGAGAACAGCGGCGTCAGATAGTGTTTATCCATGTGCATGCAGGCGGTTGTGCCGCCCCGGTAAGTTGAAACCAGCGCGGGATCAATCCGCGCCGATCAGGACCTTCACATGGGCGGCCGCGCTGCGCGCCAATGCGCTCAGCACATAACCGCCTTCAAGGCAGGACACCACGCGACCCTGGCAATGCTGATTGGCAAATGCCATCAGGCGTTTGGTGACCCACTCGTAATCGGCTTCCACGAACCCGAGGTTGCCCATGTCGTCCTCGCGATGGGCATCGAATCCGGCGGAAATGAACAGCATTTGCGGGCGGAAGGATTCGAGCGCGGGCATCCAGCGCTCCTCGACCGCCTTGCGGAAAACGTCGCCGCCGCAGCGCGCGGGCAGGCCGACGTTGATCATGTTGGGGCCGCGCGGTTCGTCACCCGAGAACGGGTACAGGCCACGCTCGAAGATCGAGCACATGAGCACCCGGTCGTCGTCGCAGAAGATGTCTTCGCTGCCGTTGCCGTGATGCACATCGAAATCGATGAGCGCCACCCGTTCGAGGCCGTGCACATCGAGCGCGTGGCGCATGCCGACCGCGATGTTGTTGAAAAAACAAAAGCCCATCGTGGCGGCGCGTTCGGCATGGTGGCCCGGTGGGCGCACATTGCAAAAAGCGGTGGCGGCTTTGCCGCCGAGCACCAGATCGGTGGCCAGCACCACCGCACCAGCCGAGCGCAACGCGGCCCGATAGGTGTACGCATTCATGCAGGTGTCGGGATCGACCTGGGCATAGCCTTCAGCCGGCGACTTCGCCGCCAG
This sequence comes from uncultured Derxia sp., assembly GCA_963977835.1. GTDB lineage: Bacteria > Pseudomonadota > Gammaproteobacteria > Burkholderiales > Burkholderiaceae_E > CAXBRX01. Next base: position 20,180 of record CAXBRX010000001.1, on the reverse strand, counting down.
TTCCTGCACATAGAGCGCCGAATGCGCGCGCTCGAGCTGCGCTTCGGTGGCCAGGGGCGCATCGAAGTGCTGCATGTAATCGAGCAGGCCCTTGATCAGCAAATGATCGTTGATGGCGCCGATACGCTCGGGGCATTCGGGATGATGCGGTCCCATCTCGTGCTTGATGCAATCCGTATGGGTGATGTAGGCGGACAGCATGCGACGTGTTCTCCTCGGCCCACGTTATCGTTATGAGCGCCGGCAATGCTGCCGTTGCGATTCTAGGGAGGCGGCAATCGTGGCGATTGATGCACCGCAACCCGATCGCCGACCGTGGGCGTGCCGGCGAACATCGCTGATGAGATTGTGCGCCGCTTGACGCTGCCGCGGCATAGGAAATCCGGGAATGTGCGCGCCTGTTGTTGCGAGACAGGCGCGCTTTTCCGCTGAGGGGGCCTACATGTTGGGGTAGTTGGGCCCGCCGCCGCCTTCAGGCGTGATCCAGACGATGTTCTGGGTCGGGTCCTTGATGTCGCAGGTCTTGCAATGCACGCAGTTCTGGGCATTGATCTGCAGCCGGTCGGTGTTGTCGGAATTCTTGACGAATTCGTAGACGCCGGCCGGGCAATAGCGCTGCTCCGGCCCCGCGTATTTGGCCAGATTGACCGTCACCGGCACGTTCACATCCTTGAGCGTGAGGTGGGCCGGCTGGTTTTCGACATGGTTGGTGCTGCTCAGGAACACCGACGAAAGCTTGTCGAAGCTGAGCTTGCCATCGGGCTTGGGATAGGCGATCGGCTGGCATTGCGCCGCGGGTTTGAGCGCTTCGTGGTCGGCGTAACGGTGGTGCAGGGTCCAGGGCGGGGCGGTCTTGAACCAGTCGACGAAGACCTTCTGCTCGATGCCGACCATGAGCGCGCCGGCATACAAGCCCTTGCTCATCCATTGCTTGAAATTCTTGGCCTTCTTGTGCTCGTCGTGCAGCCACGAGCCTTCGAACGCCTGGGTGTAGGCGTCGAGCGTGTCCTGGGCGCGGCCGGCTGTCAGCGCTTCGGCAATCGCATTGGCGGCCAGCACGCCGGTCTTGATCGCGGCATGGCTGCCCTTGATGCGGCTCGCATTGAGAAAGCCCGCGTCGCAGCCGACCAGCGCGCCGCCCGGAAACACGAATTTGGGCAGGCTTTGCAGGCCGCCCGCGGTCAGCGCGCGCGCGCCGTAGGAAATGCGCTTGCCGCCTTCGAGGAAGCTGCGGATGCTCGGATGAGTCTTGTAGCGCTGGAACTCGTCGAACGGCGAAAGATACGGGTTCGAATAACCGAGGCCGATCACGAAACCGACTGCGACCTGATTGTTTTCGAGGTGGTACAGGAAAGAGCCGCCGTAGGTGTCGTTCGCGAGCGGCCAGCCCGCGGTATGGATGACCAGCCCCGGCACATGCTTGGCCGGGTCGATCTCCCAGAGTTCCTTGATGCCGATGCCATGGACTTGCGGATCGCGGCCCGCATCGAGCTGGTAGCGCGCGATGAGCTGCTTGCCCAGATGGCCGCGCGCACCTTCGGCAAACACGGTGTACTTGGCATGCAATTCCATGCCGACCTGGAAATCGCTCGTGGGCTGGCCGTCGCGGCCCACGCCCATGTTGCCGGTGGCCACGCCCTTGACCGCGCCTTGTTCGTCGAACAGCACTTCGGCCGCGGCGAAGCCGGGGAAGATCTCGACGCCGAGCGCTTCGGCCTGCTGGCCCAGCCAGCGCACGACATTGCCCAGGCTGATGACGTAATTGCCGTGGTTCTGGAAGCAGCCCGGCAGCATCCAATGCGGCACATGATGGCTGCCGGTTTCGTTGAGGAACAAGAACCGGTCTTCGGTCACGGCCTGATTCAAGGGCGCGCCGCGCTCTTTCCAGTCGGGGAAGAGTTCGTCGAGCGCACGCGGGTCCATGACCGCACCCGACAGGATGTGGGCTCCGAGCTCCGAGCCTTTTTCGATCACGCAGACATTGATGTCCGGATTGACCTGCTTGAGGCGGATGGCGGCGGCGAGGCCGCCGGGGCCACCGCCGACCACGACCACATCGTATTCCATCGATTCGCGCGGGCCGTGTTCTTTCACGAGCTCCTGTTGAATGGCGATGAGTTCGGCATTGTTCATGCGCTGTCTCCGTAGCGTATTAGCGCGCGATTCTCGGTGCGGCGCATAGAGCCCGCAATCCAATCGCATGGCCCTTGGCGCTTCGAGGCACATGGCCTGCGCTGGCGCCGGGGCGGCCTGGATTGTATGCGATCATCGACCGCGTCCGCGTGTGGCGGACGTTACTCGGAGACTGAAGTCATGGCGATCGAAACGACGCTCGAAGGCAAGACCGCATTCATCACCGGCGCATCGAGCGGCCTGGGCGCACGGTTCGCGCGTGTGCTGGCCGGGGCCGGAGCCCAGGTCGTGATCGCATCGCGCCGTCTCGATCGGCTCAAGGAATTGCGCGCCGAGATCGAATCCGAAGGCGGCCAGGCGCATGCGGTCGCGCTCGACGTGACGAGCGTGGAATCGATCCGTGCGGCGGTCGCGCATGCCGAGACCGAGGCCGGCCCGATCGACATTTTGGTGAACAACTCGGGCATTTCGCGCACCAGCCGTCTGCAGGACGTCACGCCCGATGATTACGACGACCTGATGTCGACCAACACCCGCGGCGCGTTCTTCGTCGCGCAGGAAGTCGGCAAGCGCATGATCGCGCGTGCCAAGGGCGTGGCGCCCGGCCATACGCCGCATGCACGCATCATCAACATCGCAAGCGTGGCGGGCCTGCGCGTGCTGCCTCAAATCGGCGTGTATTGCATGACCAAGGCCGCGGTGGTCCACATGACCCGTGCGATGGCGGCCGAATGGGGCCGCTTCGGCATCAACGTGAACGCGCTTTGCCCGGGCTACATCAAGACCGAGATCAATGCCGATTATTGGGAGACCGAAGCCGGCCAGCGCCTCGTGCAGATGCTGCCGCGCAAGCGCATCGGCCGCCCCGAAGACCTCGATGGCCTGCTCCTGCTGTTGGCGAGCGACGCGTCCGATTTCATCAATGGCGCGGCCATCACCGCCGACGACGGCCTTGCAGCGCAGTAAATCCGCCTGATCCCCTGCGCGTCGTCGTGCTTACTGGCTAACCCCAATTAAGCACGGGGCGCGCTTCGTCCTAAAGTCTGCCGTGACGCCGTGCAGGAGGCACAGATCTCCGTGCGTGCTCAATGCTTCACTTCATCACGATCACGGAGACACGCATGCGAATCGGACGTAGGGCCTTGCTGGCCACGGTAGTCATTTCCCCAGTTCTTTCCCTTGCCCTGCCGGCCTACGCGGCCGAACCGATCAAGATCGGTGTGTCGGGCCCCTTCACCGGCGGTTCGTCGTCGATGGGCGTGAGCATGCGCGACGGCGTGCGGCTCGCGGTCGCCGAAATCAACAAATCGGGCGGCGTGCTCGGCCGGCAGATCGAATTGATCGAGCGCGACGACGAGGCCAAGAACGAACGCGGCGTGCAGATCGCGCAAGAACTCATCAACAAGGAAAAGGTCGTCGCGACGGTGGGCTACATCAACACCGGCGTGGCCCTGGCGTCGCAACGTTTTTATCAGGACGCGAAGATTCCGGTCATGAACAATGTGGCGACCGGCACCGTCATCACTTCGCAATTCGCCGATCAGCCCGAGAATTATGTGTTCCGCAATTCGGCCAAGGACAGCATCCAGGCGCCGATGATCGTCGAGGAAGCCATCACGCGGCGCGGCTTCAAGAAGGTCGCGATCCTGGCCGACTCGACCAACTACGGCCAGCTCGGCCGCGAAGATCTTGAAAAAGCGCTCGCCGCCAAGGGCATCAAGCCGGTCGCGGTCGAAAAGTTCAACATCAAGGACGTCGACATGACGCCCCAGTTGCTCAAGGCCAAGGAAGCCGGCGCCGAGGCCATCCTGACCTACGGCATCGGGCCTGAACTCGCCCAGATCGCCAACGGCATGACCAAGCTCGGCTGGAAGGTGCCGATGGTCGGTTCATGGACGCTCTCGATGGCGAACTACATCGACAACGCCGGCCCCGGCGGCGAAGGCGCGCGCATGCCGCAAACCTTCATCCAGGAGCCCAACACGCCCAAGCGCAAGGCCTTCATCGACGCGTATCTGGCCACCTTCAAGCCCAAGAACAACCGCATCGATTCGCCGGTCTCGGCCGCGCAAGGCTACGACTCGGTTTATCTGCTCGCGGCGGCCATCAAGCAGGCCAATTCGACCGAAGGGCCGAAGATCCGCGCCGCGCTCGAAAACCTTCAGGCCAAGGTCGACGGCGTGGTCACGAGCTACGACAAGCCGTTCTCCAAGACCGACCATGACGCGATCACCGCGAACATCCCGGTGTTCGGCGAGGTCAAGGGCGGCCGCGTCGTGTATGCCTACGACCAGGACAAGGCGCAAGGCGCGAGCGTGCGCGTCAAGAAGTAAGCCGGCGATGTCGGCGCCCGGGGCCAGCCCCGGGCTGCCGGCGCGCAGCACCTGCGGGGTCTCATGGAAATCTTGCTTCAGCTCATCTACAGCGGCATCTCGCTCGGGATGATCTATGCGGTGATCGCTTTCGGTTACCAGCTCACCTTCGCGACTTCGGGCACCTTGAATTTCGGCCAGGGCGAAGCTTTGATGCTCGGTGGCCTGGTCGGCCTGTCACTGGTGAACCTCGGGCTCAGTTATTGGCTGATGATCCCGGTGGTCTGCCTGTTCGGCTTCGTGCAAGGCGGTCTGGTCGAACGGATTGCGATTCGGCCCGCGCTGCGCATCAAGTCGGAATTCGGCTGGATCATGTCGACCATTGCGCTCGGCATCATCTTCAAGAACACCGCCGAAAACCTTTGGGGCCGCGACGATCTCAAGTTTCCTTCGCCGCTGCCCGAAGCGCCGATCAAGCTGCTCGGCGCCAATGTGCTGCCGATGGAATTGCTGGTCATCCTGGGCGCTTTGCTGATGATGGCGGCGGTCGAATTGTTCAACCGCAAATCGATTTACGGCAAGGCCGTGGTCGCCACCTCCAACGACCGCGACGCGGCCAGCCTCATGGGCATCAACACGGGCCTGGTCATCACGTTTTCGTATGCGTTGTCGTCGCTCGCGGCGGCATTTGCCGGCGTGCTGATCGCGCCGCTCACGCTGACGGGCGCGACCATGGGCGCGGTGCTCGGCCTCAAAGCCTTCGCCGTCGCGATCATCGGCGGGCTGTCGAGCGGCATGGGCATCGTCGTCGGCGGCATCATCCTCGGCATCGCCGAGACCACGACCGGCTTTTACATCTCGACCGGCTACAAGGATGTGCCCGGCCTGGTCTTGTTGCTGCTCGTGCTGGCCACGCGTCCGGCCGGATTGTTCGGCAAGACCGCGATCAAGAAAGTTTGAGCCTCATGCCCATTGCCAAGAATGTCGCCATGTTGCTCGGGCTGGTCGCGCTCGCGGCCTTTCCTTTGTTGTCGGGCAACACGTATTACATCCATCTGGTCGGCACCATCCTCATCTACGCCATTTTGTTGTTCGGGCTCGATGTGGTGGTCGGCTACACCGGCCAGGTCTCGCTCGGCCATGCGGGCTTGTTCGGCATCGGCGCCTATACCGCGGGCGTGCTGGTGCTCAAGCTTTCGGCGCCGATCTGGCTCACGCTGCCGGCAGCCATCGTGGTGACGGCCGCCTTCGGCGTGGCGCTCGCTTTGCCTGCGTTGCGCGTGACGGGGCCGTATCTGGCCATGGTGACGCTGGCCTTCGGCACCATCATCCAGATTCTGATCAACGAGATGACCTTCCTCACCGAAGGACCGATGGGCATCAAGCTCAACAAGCCCGTGCTGCTCGGCCATGCGCTCGACGAAAAAGAGTTCTATTGGCTGGTGGCCGCCGTGCTGGTGGCGACGCTGCTGGTCGTGCATCGGGTGCTCAAGTCGCACATCGGGCGCGCGTTCGAGGCATTGCGCGGCAGTCCGGTCGCGGCCGATTGCATGGGCGTTTCGGTCTATCGCTACAAGGTCTATGCCTTCGTGTTCAGCGCCGCGCTCGCAGGGCTGGCCGGGGCGTTGTACGCATATTCAGAACAATACATTTCGCCCAATACCTACAACTTCGAGCAGACCATTTTGTTTTTGCTCGCCATCATCATGGGCGGGCGCAAGACGCGCAGCGGCGCCTTGTTGGGCGCCACCATCGTCGTGATGCTGCCGCAATTGCTCGATGACATCGACTTGTTCCGCTACACCGCCGCCGCGCTGGCGTCCTTGGTGACGATCGGCGGCGTGGTCATGCTCGTGCGCAAGACCACCAACTTGGCGCGTGTGGCCGTGCCTGTCATCGGCACCGTGGGCCTCGCGGTGTTCGCGTTCCGCATCGACACCATCGCCGACTGGCGCCTGACCATTTTCGGGCTGATGATCCTGTTCGTCGTTTACTACCTGCCAGACGGCATCATTGGCTTCGTGCGCGATCTGATCGCGCATCGTCTGCGCCGGCGTGCGCAGGCAGCACCGATTGCGGCCAGCGGTTCGCAGGCGGCGGTGCTGTCGGCACGCGCGGGCGCGGGCGAGTTCATCCTCGAGGTGCGCGGTGCGCTCATGCAATTCGGCGGCCTGAAGGCGCTCAACAATGTCGAGTTGCGCGTGCGCCGCGGCAGCATCCACGGCCTCATCGGTCCGAACGGTTCGGGCAAGAGCACGATGATGAATGTGCTGACCGGCATTTATGTGCCGACCGCGGGCGGCATCGAATTTGAAAGTACTTCCATCGTCGGCCGCACCTCGGCGCAGATCGCCTTGAGTGGCGTCGCGCGCACCTTTCAGAACGTGCAATTGTTCGGCGAAATGACTGCGCTCGAAAATGTGCTCGTGGGCTTGAACCATACGTTTCGCAGCCGCTTGTTCAACGTTGCATTGCATACGCCGGGCTGGCGTCGCGAAGAAGCCGCGGCGCGCGATCGCGCGCGGGGCCTGCTCGAATTCGTCGGCCTGAGCGGGCTCGAGGACGAAGAAGCGCGCAATCTGCCTTACGGGCGCCAGCGCATGCTCGAAATCGCGCGTGCGCTCGCGCTCGATCCGCGCCTGTTGTTGCTTGATGAACCTGCGGCAGGCCTCACCGCCCCCGACATCAAGGACCTCATCGAGATCATCCGCAAGATCCGCGACCATGGCATCACGGTGATTCTCATCGAGCATCACATGGATGTCGTGATGGGCAGTTGCGATGTGGTGTCGGTGCTCGATTTCGGCCAGAAGATCGCCGAAGGGCAACCGGCGCAGGTGCAATCCGATCCGAAGGTGATCGAAGCCTATCTGGGCGGCCAGGCGGCTTGAGGAAGACTCCATGCTGAGCATACGCAATCTCACCGCCGGCTACGGCAAGGTTCAGGTGCTGCACGGCATCTCGATCGACATCCCCAAGGGCAAGGTGGTCACGCTGATCGGCTCCAACGGCGCCGGCAAGACGACCACCATGCGCGTGGTCTCGGGCATGCTCAAACCGTTCGCGGGCGAAGTCACGCTGGCCGGCCGGCGCATCGACGGATTCGATTCGCATCGCATCGCGCGCCTGGGCGTTGCGCATTCGCCCGAAGGGCGGCGCGTGTTCTCGACCATGACCGTGACCGACAATCTCTTGCTCGGCGCCTTTCCGCGTTTGACGGGCGGGCGCCCGCGCGGCGATGTCGCGGGCGATCTCGATCGTGCGATGGATTTGTTTCCGCGCTTGAAGGAGCGCCGTCAGCAACTCGCAGGCACCTTGTCGGGCGGCGAACAGCAGATGCTCGCGATGGCGCGTGCGGTGATGCTCAACCCCGAGGTCGTGCTGCTCGACGAACCTTCGATGGGGCTGGCACCCATCCTCGTCGATGAAGTGTTCCGCATCATTGCGCGCCTGAAGGACGAAGGCGTGACCATGCTGCTGGTCGAGCAATTCGCGGCAGCCGCCCTGCAAGTGGCCGATGTCGGTTATGTGCTCGAAAACGGCCGCATCACCGCGCAAGGGCCGGCAGATAAGTTGATGAACGACCCCGCGGTGCGCGCGGCCTATCTCGGCGGTGCGCATTGAGGCGCAGGCCGCCGCCGGCATGGACGACCTGAACGCCTTCGATGCCTTGTGGGATTTCGGCGATCCCGCCGGGACCGAAGCGCGGTTTCGCGCCTTGCTCGACGACCCGCGCATGACGCCGGCGCTTGCTCTCGAAGTGCAGACGCAAATCGCACGCACACTCGGACTGCGGCGGCGCTTCGCCGAGGCGCGTGCGCTGCTCGATGGTCTGGTGCCGCGGTTCGAGGGCGACGGCGCGCGCGTGCGCACACGCTGGCTGCTCGAAGCCGGGCGCACCTATGCCTCGGCCATCCATGCCGACGACAAACCGACCGCGCAAGCCTTGTACCTCGGCGCTTGGTCTTTGGCCCGCGCGCACGGCGAAGACCGGCTCGCCGTAGATGCGGCGCACATGCTCGCCATCGTTGCGCCGACACCCGAAGCGCAAGACGCCTGGCATGCGAGCGCTCTGGCCCTGGCCGAGGGCTCGCCCGATCCGGCCGCGCGGCGCTGGCGTGCGAGCCTGCTCAACAACATCGGCATGGCGCATCACGAGGCCGGCCGGCATGCGCAGGCGCTCGCAGCGTTCCAGGCAGCGCTCGCGGCGCGGCTGGCCGATGGCGCGAATGCGCAGACGGTGCAGATTGCGCGCTGGATGGTGGCTTGGGAATTGCGCTTCAACGGCGCGCACGAGCAGGCGCTCGCGATGCTCCGCGACCTCGATGCCGAGCACAGCGCTCAAGGCTCGGCCGATGGCTTCGTGTTCGAAGAAATCGGCGAGAACCTGTTGGCTCTCGGGCGCGGTGCCGAGGCCCAGCCTTGGTTTGCGCGCGCCTGGCAGTTGCTTCAGGACGACCCGGAAGTCGCCGGTGATGCCGCGCGGCGCGAGCGTTTGCGCGGCCTTGCACAAGCGCCGGCGTCCGAGCGAAAACCCTGATTCCGACGCGTCTTGCGAGGCAGCATTGCTGCGCTACACTGCCAGCGCTCCGGCGACGTGCGTCGGGGTTCTCCGATCACTCCTCACCTGCGGGCGGAAATGAACAAGGTCTACCCCAACGCGGCGGCGGCGCTCGCCGACATCGTCCAAGACGGCCAAACCTTCGCCGTCGGCGGCTTCGGCTTGTGCGGCATCCCCGAAGCCTTGATTGCTGCCTTGCGCGATAGCGGCGTCAAGAACCTCACGGCGATTTCCAACAATGCCGGCGTCGACGGTTTCGGCCTCGGCCAATTGCTGACGACGCGCCAGATCAAGAAGATGGTGTCGTCGTACGTGGGCGAGAACAAGGAGTTCGAGCGCCAGTATCTGTCGGGCGAGCTCGAGCTCGAATTCACGCCGCAAGGCACGTTGGCCGAGAAGCTGCGCGCAGGCGGTTGCGGCATTCCGGCCTTCTTCACCAAGACCGGTTACGGCACCCTGGTGGCCGAAGGCAAGGAAACCCGCGAGTTCGACGGCGCCAACTATGTGATGGAACGCAGCCTGACGGCCGACGTCGCGCTCGTGAAAGCCTGGAAGGGCGACCGCGCGGGCAATCTCGTCTATCGCAAGACCGCGCGCAATTTCAATCCGCTGTGCGCAATGGCCGGGCGCGTCACAGTCGCCGAGGTCGAGATCCTGTGCGAGATCGGCGAGCTCGATCCCGACAACATTCATACGCCGGGCATCTATGTGCATCGCGTGGTGCACAACCCGACGCCCGAGAAGCGCATCGAACAGCGCACCATCCGCACCGCCTGAGACGCACACAAGAGGAGAACACCATGCCCTGGTCTCACGACGAAATGGCTGCGCGCGCGGCGCGCGAATTGCAAGACGGTTTCTATGTCAATCTCGGCATCGGCCTGCCGACCCTGGTCGCCAACCACATTCCGATGGGAATGAGCGTGGTGCTGCAATCGGAAAACGGCATGCTCGGCATCGGCCCGTTTCCGACCGCCGACGAGATCGATGCCGATCTCATCAATGCCGGCAAACAGACCGTGACCATCCTGCCCGGCGGCAGCTTTTTTCATAGCGCCGATTCCTTCGGCATGATCCGCGGCGGCAAGGTCAATCTGTCCATCCTCGGCGCGATGCAAGTCAGCGAGCAGGGCGATCTGGCCAACTGGATGATCCCCGGCAAGATGGTCAAGGGCATGGGCGGTGCGATGGACCTCGTGGCCGGCGTGCAGCGCGTGGTCGTGCTCATGGAACACACGGCCAAGGCCGATGCGCACAAGATTCTGCCCAAGTGCGATCTGCCGCTGACCGGCGTGGGCGTGGTCGATCGCATCATCACCAACCTCGGCGTGTTCGATGTGACCGATGACGGTCTCAAATGCATCGAACTCGCCCCCGGCGTGGAACACGAGGAGATTCGCAGCAAGACCGGCTGCGCAGTCGCCTTCTGACATCAATGACCGAAGCGTCGCGTATCGGGATCCTGGTCGATTCGGCCTGCGATCTTCCGGCAGATTTTGTGCGTGAGCACGGCATCCAGATCGCCCCCATCACGGTGCGCATCGGGGACCGCTTCTTGAAGGATGCGCGCGACCGCTGGAGCACCGAGTCTTTCTTCGGCAACGAGCTCGGTTGGGACAGCACCGATGCCGCCGAAACCCTGCCGACCACGGTCGAGGAGTTTCAGGACATCATCCTCGGGCAGATGGCGCTCGATTACGACGTCATCTATGTGCTCACCATCAGCGCCACGCGCAGCGACATCTTTCGCAATGCGCGTGTCGCCTGCGCTTCGCTCGCGCAACAAGCGGTCAATCGGCGGTATGCCAAGGGCATCAAATCGCTGTTGCAGGTCAAGGTCGTCGACAGCCGCAATCTGTTTGCCGGCCAGGGCGTGCAGGCGGCACGGCTCGTCGAGCTCATCCGCGAACACGGCACGCCCAATGCGATCGACCCGGCGCTCGAACGCGCGATCTCGCGCACCGTCGGCTTCATGGTGCCCGACGATCTCAAGTACCTGTACACCCGCGCCAAGCGCAAGAACGACCGCTCGGTCGGTTTCATGAGCTACACCCTCGGGTCGATGCTCGATGTGAAGCCCGTCATCCGCGCCTTCAATGGCGAAACCGAAGCCTGGGCCAAGGTGCGCAGTTATGACGCCGCGATCGAACGGGTGGCCGAGGTGATCGGCGATTCCGCCGAAGCGGGCACGATCGAGCCCATCGTCAATGTCGGTTACGGCGGGCCCGGCGAGACGCTCGAAAAGATCGCGCCCTATCAGGCCTTGCGCGAACGGCTGGCCGCGCGCGACGTCAAAGTGCTCGAATCGCACATGAGCCTCACGGCCGGCATCAATGTCGGTCGCGGCGCGCTCGCGTTCGGCGTCATCATGCGCTGAGCGCGCGCAGTCGCGCCGCATCGCCCGTATTCGCGCCCGTGGCCTTGCCCATCATCGATCCGATCCAGACTTCGCGCCTCATGGTGCGTGCCGTCGGCATCGACGATCTTCCGGATCTGCTCGAGATCAACGGCGATCAGGCGGTCACGCATTTCCTGCCGTACGCCACCTGGCAAACGCTGGACGACGCGCGCGCGTGGTTCGAGCGCATGTGCGCTCTGGTCGAGACCGGCACCGTGCGGCAAATGGTCATCGTGCGTCGCGCCGATGCCAAGATCGTCGGCACCGCGCTGCTGTTCAAATACGACGAAGGCAGTGCGCGTGCCGAACTTGGCTACGTCATCGGGCGAGCGCATTGGCGCCAGGGCTATGCGCGCGAAGCGCTGCGCGCCTTGTTGGCCCATGCGTTCGAGGGGCTGCATCTGCGCCGCATCGAAGCCGAAGTGAATCCGGATAACGTGGCCTCCGACGCGCTCCTGCGCGCGCTGGGCTTCGTGCATGAGGGCTTCTTGCGCGAGCGCTGGGTCGCCAAGGGCCGCGCCTACGGCGTCAATGTGTACGGCTTGCTGGCGAGCGATCGGGCGTTGTCTTAATCATCACCCTTTGACTCACCGCACGCGCATCGATGGACATGCGCACGTGCCGCGTTGCCGGCGCAGTAAGATGCGCCGCGCCGCTTATGCACTCTTCATCATGAACATGAACAGACGATACAAGACCTTGATGGTCACGTTGATCCTCGCGTCGATCGGAGTCGCGTCGGCGCAGGAGTCCACGCGTACAAACGAGCCGCAGAAGACTGCCGCCCAATCGACCAAGGAACAGCTGGACCAATTGCGCAAGACCGCACGCGACGACGTGCCGCGCACCGCCCAGGCTTTGCGCGCGATGAATCCGGCGACGATGAACGACGAGGACCGCGCAACCTGGGTGCGCCTGACGCGCGAAGCCGCGGTTCGCAGCGGCGATGCAGCGACCTTGCGCGCCCTCAGCGGGCAGGACGACCCGTTCGCGCTGTTGCCCTTGGCGCAAGTGCTGCTGGCCAACGGTTATTTGAACGAAGGCAATTTTGCGGCGGCCAACGAGACCCTCGCCAAGATCGCCCATCTCGAACATCTGAATACCCGCGATCAACGTCGCTATTGGGCGCTGAAGGTGCGGCTCGCGCAGTTGGCCGGAAATCTCGTCGAAGAGCGTGCCGCGGTCGAGCATGTGGTGCATGAACTCGGGCGGTGGTCGTCCGACGATTGCCAGTCGTGCCATGGCGATTTGAAGAACCCGAAGGCGGTGGCCTTGCTCGATGTGCAGGCCCAATGGCTGGGCAAGCGCTTCGTAGAACTCATGAAGTTGCAAGGCGATGCGCAGGCCGTACAGGCGCGTGCGTTGGCGAAGCTCGCGGCCGACCCGAAGGACGACGATGCGCGCGTCTTCCTCGCCTATGCCTTGCTGGCGCTCGACCGGCCCGCCGAAGCGCAGGCCCGCATCAATGAGCTTTCATGGGCGGCGGTGCCGGGCCGGCAAGGCACGGCACCGCGCATGATGTTCATGTGGCCTTGAAGGCTCAGAGCTTGCGCAAGCGCTCGATCGCCGCGTCGAGCGTCGCGTCTTTCTTCGCAAAGCAGAACCGCACCACGCCGTGTTCGCGCGGCGTGTCGAAGAAGGCACTCATCGGAATCGCTGCCACGCCGATCTCGGTCGTGAGCCAACGGCAGAAATCGGCTTCGGGCAGGTCAGAGATCGCGCGGTAATCCACCGATTGGAAATAAGTGCCCGCGCACGGCAGCAGCGCAAAACGCGTGTGCGCGAGGCCGGCGCGAAAGCGGTCGCGCTTGGCCTGGTAGAACGCGGGCAGATTCAGGTGCGGCGAAGGGTCGCGCAGGTATTCGGCGATGCCGGCCTGCATCGGCGTGTTCACGGTGAACACATTGAATTGATGCACCTTGCGGAACTCGGCGCTGAGTGCGGCGGGCGCCGCGCAATAGGCGACCTTCCAGCCGGTGACGTGATAGGTCTTGCCGAAGCTCGAGATCACGAAACTGCGCGCGGCGAGTTCGTCATGGCCCGCGAGCGAGGCATGCGGCTGGCCGTCGTAGACCATGTGCTCATAGACCTCGTCGGACAGCACCAGGATGTCGGTGCCGCGCGTGATGCCGGCGAGCGCATCGAGATCGGCGGCGGTGAAGACCATGCCGGTCGGGTTGTGCGGCGAATTGACGAGAATCATCCGCGTGCGCGGCGTGACGGCGGCGGCCACACGTTCCCACGGCACGGCGAAGCCGCGGCCCTCGGTGGGCGCCGTCATGGAGACCAGCACGGGTATGCCGCCGGCCAGGGTGATGGCCGGCAGATAACTGTCGTATGCCGGCTCGATCACGATGACTTCATCGCCTGGGTGCACCGCGCACAGGATGGCGGTCAGGATCGCCTGGGTCGCACCGGCGGTGACGGTGATTTCATTGCCTGCGTCATAGCGGCGGCCGTACAGCGCCGCGATCTTGTCGGCGATGGCTGCGCGCAGTGCCGGCAGGCCGGTCATCGGCGGGTATTGGTTCAGTCCGTTGCGCATCGCTTGCGTGACGGCATCGATAAGGCGCGGATCGCAATCGAAATCAGGAAAGCCTTGGCCGAGATTGATCGCGCCATGTTCGGTCGCGAGCGCGCTCATGACCGTGAAAATGGTGGTGCCGACCTTGGGCAGACGGGTGTCGAGTTTGGGAGTGGTGCCGGTATGCATGTGGAAGCCGAGATGGAGCGCGGCGCGAATCCTGCGCCATTCATGCAAGTGTCGCAGAAAGTGCCGCAAAGGCGGCCTGCGAAGACGGGCTGCGGCCTCAGGCCGGCGGGCAATGCGCGGCGATCCAGGCGTCGAGCGCCGGACCGGGGGCGACGATCGCGAATTGCTTGAAGCGCCGTGCGAGTTTGAGCACGGCTTTGTCTTTGCTGACCAGCAATTGCGCCTCGCCTGCAGCCGCCGCTTCGAGGAATTTCTGATCGTGCGGATCGCGGCAACGCGGCAGGTCCATGGGCGCGGGCGTGGCGATCAAGGTGCACAGGCTGCCGACGCGTTCGAGCAAGGCCTGGCCGTCAGGGCAGCGTGCGCGCAAATGGGCGTAATCGAGCACCGCGCGCAACTCGTCGAGCATCGGCGCGCTGGCGATCGGTTGCAGGGCGTCTGGCCTCAGCAAACCACCGAGCGTGCGTACGCGCGGATCGTCGAAGACGAACAGATCGAGCCAGATGTTGGAATCGAGAGCGACGTGCAAGAGCTCAGTGCTTGTGCTGGTTCGGGTCGCCGAAGTCGGGGCGGTCGGCTGGCCGGTCGCCAAACCGGGCCGGGCCTTTGGCCAAGTAGGACGCGTCGTCGAACGATAGCATCACCGCCGGGGCGTAGATGGTCAGGGCGCTCGCGATCATGCCGAGCGTGAGGCCTTCGCCCCAGGCCAACAGCAAGGCCGAGGGCAGCACTTCTTCGACCAGATAACGGGCCGGGTAATAACCGGCGATGGCTTGCAGGCCGATGCTGGCGAGCATGACCGAGGCGATCGCGACGATGCCGCCGAAGAAACTGCTGATGAACAGATAGACGAAGACATTGCGCGGCAGGTGCCGCTGCGACAATCGCACCACCGTATGGCTGACCAGCGCAGGCAGCACGCCGTCGAGCAGCAGGTTCAGACCAAGGTTGGCCCAGACGCCGTCGATCATGTAGGTGTAAAAGCACAGCGCGATGGCGATCGACAAAATGGCCAGCGCAGGGCCGAACATCAAGGCGATCAGCGGCGTGCACAGCAAAAACAGGCTGAAATCGGGCTGGACCTTGACTGAAAACAGCCAGGTCGAGGTGGTGATGGTCGTGGTGGCGAGCCAGGTGAACAGCACGCCGTCGGACTTCAGTCGCGCCCAGGGCGCGCGGCGCCAGCAGAGCACCAGGATCACCGCCGCCAGTGCGAGCGTGAACCAGGCGATGCCCTGCGGAAGTTCGTGATGAAAGATGCCCATGTCGAGTCTGCGATTCTAGGAGCGCCCGGCCGGTGCAAGACCGCGTTCGCGTATCGTATGCTTGATGCTGATCAACACGCGCCGCACCCCCGCGGCGCGACGTATTTTGAACCTGCCATGCTGATTGTGCTGTCGCCCGCCAAACGTCTCGACGTCGAATCGCCGCCCCCGGTAACCCAGGCCACACAACCGCGCTTCGTCGCGGAAGCCAAGACCCTGATCGCGACATTGCGTCGCTACGGCCCGGCACAACTGGCCGAATTGATGTCCTTGTCCGACACCCTGGCCGCCTTGAATGTGGCGCGTTACGCGAGCTGGACGCCGGTGTTCGACGCCAGCAACGCCAAGCAGGCGCTCTACATGTTTGACGGCGATGTCTATGACGGGCTCGAAGCGCACAGCCTGGGCGAGGCCGATCTGGCCTATGCACAAGACCGCGTGCGCATCCTCAGCGGCTTGTACGGCGTCTTGCGTCCGCTCGATTTCATGCAGCCGTATCGCCTCGAAATGGGCACGCGGCTGCCGACCCGGCGCGGGGCGGACTTGTACGCGTTCTGGGGCGAGCGCATCGCCGCCTGCCTGCGCGCCGACCTGGCCGCGCTGGAAGGTCGGCCCCAGGTGATCGTCAATTGCGCGAGCGCCGAATATTTCAAATCGGTGCGCATCGAAGCCTTGAAGGCTACGATCATCACCCCGGTGTTCGAAGAACGCACCGAGCGCGGCTGGAAGATCGTGAGCTTCCATGCCAAACGTGCGCGCGGCATGATGGCCCGGTATGCGATCACCCATCGCATCGAAGACCCCGAACAGCTCAAGGGCTTCGATGAAGCCGGGTATGCCTGGGATGCCGACGCATCCGATGACCATACCTGGCGATTCCGGCGCGAGCCCGTGGGCGGCGTCGCGTCTTCAAACGATTGATACGAACACGAAGGGATACGGCCGATGCTGAAGGTTTCCAGCAGTTTCGATTCCGGTGCCATCGAAGTGGTGGCGATCGAAGGCGATCGTCTCGATCTCGCGATCCGCTGCGATTCGACCACCGACCCCGCCTGCGATTTCCGGCAATGGTTTCATTTCCGGGTCCAGGGCGGCGCTGGCCGCAACCTGTCGCTCAACTTCCTGAATGCCGGCGCCTGCACCTTCGCGGGCGGCTGGTCGGGCTACCGTCTGTGCGTGAGCTATGACCATGTGCATTGGTTTCGCATTCCCACGCACTACGACGGCCAGACCATGCGCGCCGACTTCGCCTGCGCGCACGCGTCGGTCTATTTCGCGTATTTCGAGCCTTACGGCTGGGAGCGCCATCTGGCCTTGATGGGCCGGGCCCAACTCGCACCCGGCGCGGCCATGCTCACGCTGGGCAGCACGCCCGACGGCCGCGATTTCGACGCGGTCGCGCTTGGCAATCCGGCCGGCAGGCCGGTCTGGATCATCGCGCGCCAGCATCCGGGCGAAACCATGGCCGAATGGTTCATGGAAGGGCTCATCGATCGCTTGCTCGATACCTCCGACAGCCTGGCGCGCACCGTGCTCGAACGTGCGCGGTTCTACCTCGTGCCCAACATGAATCCCGACGGCAGCGTGCGCGGCAATCTGCGCGCGAGTGCCACCGGCGCCAATCTGAACCGCGAATGGATGCAGCCGGATGCGCTGCGTTCGCCCGAGGTGCTCGCGGTGCGCACGAAGATGGAGCAGACCGGCTGCGCCTTCTTCCTCGATGTGCATGGTGATGAAACCTTGCCTTTCGTCTTCGTCGCCGGCAGCGAAATGCTGCCCAGCTATTCCGACACCCAGGCCCGGCTGCAACAACGCTTCGTCGAACAATTCAAACTCGCCGCGCCCGATTTCCAGACCGAACACGGCTAC
Source organism: uncultured Derxia sp. (assembly GCA_963977835.1). Lineage (GTDB taxonomy): Bacteria > Pseudomonadota > Gammaproteobacteria > Burkholderiales > Burkholderiaceae_E > CAXBRX01. The sequence goes on along the minus strand of CAXBRX010000001.1, from coordinate 2,929 downwards.
CCGACCGACAAATACAGCGCCGACGCGCTCAAGCTTGCGTCCAAATGGGTGGGGCAGGCTTTCGGTTGTCTGTCGCTGACCCTGGAAATGCCGTTCAAGGACAACGACAATCTGCCCGATGCCAAGGCCGGATGGGACGGTGCGCGCAGCCGCGCCCTCGGGCGCGCGGTGCTCGCGCCCATCCTCGCCGTCTTGCGCGACTGAAGACCACTGAGCCCGACCGAGCGCGGTCGTGCCGCCGAGGAGACCCGCCATGCAGACTTTGCCGATCTATCAAGTCGATGCGTTTGCCGAGCAGGTCTTTCGCGGCAATCCGGCCGCGGTCGTGCCGCTCGCGCATTGGCTGCCCGATGCGGTGATGCAGGCCATCGCCGCCGAGAACAATCTGTCGGAAACCGCGTTCTTCGTCGCGACCGGCGATCATTATCAATTGCGCTGGTTCACGCCCACGGTCGAAGTCGATTTGTGCGGGCATGCCACGCTCGCCTCGGCCAGCATCATCTTCGAGACCCTGAGCCCGCAGGCGAATCAGGTCAGTTTCACCACCCGCAGCGGCACTTTGCGCGTCACGCGGGCACAGCACATCGGCCCCGCGGCCTACACCCTCGATTTTCCGGTCGATGTGCCGGTGCGCGCCGAGCTGCCGCCCGCGCTCGCCGAGGTGCTCGGCACCAGCGCGCTCGAATACTGGGTCGGGCGGCGCAATCTCGCGCTCGTTGATGGCGCGGGCGTCTTGCGCCATCTGCAGCCGCGCTTTGGCGCGCTCGACTGGCTGCAAGACCGCAACCTCATCGTGACGGCGCCTGCCGAGACTAATTCCGGTTTCGATTTCGTTTCGCGTTTCTTTGCGCCGTTTTCGGGCGTGGCCGAAGACCCGGTCACCGGTTCGGCACATTGCACGCTCGCGCCGTTCTGGGCCGCGCGTCTGGGCAAGACCCGCATGCGCGCCTACCAGGCCTCGGCGCGCGGCGGCGCGCTCGACATCGTGCTCGATGCCGATCGTGTCTTCATGACCGGGCATTGCGTGCGTTATCTCGAAGGGCAGATCAAGGTGCCCGGAGCGCGCGCTGCTTGAGTCGCGCGTGACCGCAGTCACCGGTCGCAGTTGATCCTCGGGCTCGCGCCCCCAATTGCGGGGCACGACCATCAAAAGCCGGAGGAATCCATGCATGTCGTCTGCCCGCATTGTCTGGCCACCAACCGCATTCCCGATGAACGCGCGGGCGACGCGCCGACCTGCGGCCAATGCGGCGCGCCTTTGCTCGACGGCAAGCCGGTGTCCTTGACCGATGCCAATTTCGAGGCCGTCGTTACCAAGACGGAGTTGCCAATTTTGGTGGATTTCTGGGCGCCCTGGTGCGGTCCATGCCGGATGATGGCGCCGCAATTCGAACAGGCGGCCGAGCAGACACGCGGGCGCGCTTTGTTCGTCAAGGTCGACACCGACGAAAATCCCAAGACCTCGCTGCGCTATCGCATCCGTAGCATCCCGACGCTGGCGCTGTTGCGCGGCGGGCAGGAAGTCAATCGCACCTCAGGTGCGATGAGCGCCAAAGATCTGCTGCGCTGGGCCGGACTTTGAGGACGCAGGCGCCCGTCAGGCCCGCGTGAAGAACTGTCCCAAGGTCTGCTCGTCCACCCGTCCGGGGTAATTGAATTCGCGCCGCATCGCCCAGGTGTAGACCTGGTGGTACAGGAAGACCGCCTGATCGTTACGCGCAATCAGCGCGGCGGCATTGCGCGCAATTTCGGCGCGCTTGGCGTCGTCGGGTGTCGCGCGCGCCTGCTTGAGCATCGCATCGAGTTCCGGATAACTGCCGCGCCCGCCGTTCCAGGCGCCCCAGCCGGCTTGTTCGTCATAGGTGCCGAATTGATGCCGCATCGATGAATCGCCGGGCAAGGAGCCCCAGCCGACAAACGCGAAACTGAACTCGCCCTTGTTGAAGCGCGGGAAGTAGCTGGCCTGCGGCATGGTCTCGACCCGGGTCTGGATGCCGATGCGCGCGAGCATGCCGGCCACCGTCTGCACCACTTGTTCATCATTCAGATAGCGGTTGTTCGGCCCGTGCAGCACCAGGCTGAACCCGTTCGGGTAACCGGCTTCGGCGAGCAATTTCTTCGCGGCCTCGGGGTCGTAGCCGACGGGCTTGAGCGCGGGGTTGTACCCGAAGCAGGTCGGGCACATCAGATTGTTGCTCGGCACCGCGAGGCCTTCCATCACGCGCTCGGCGATCGCTTGCCGGTTGATCGCGAGGTTGAACGCATGGCGCACGCGCTGGTCCTTGAACGGATTGCGCGCGAGTGGCCGCCCGGTCTTGTCGGTGATGAAAGGCGAGACCTCGCGCGCCTGGTCCATGTGGAACAGCATGGTCCGCCACGACACCTGTTTGACGATGCGAAATTGCGTGTTGGCGGCGAGCTTGGCGAGGTCTTGCGGCGGGATGTTCTCGATCACGTCGAGATCGCCCGCGAGCAAGGCGGCCATGCGCGTCGCGTCCTGGATCAGGATGCGCAGCGTCACCTTCTCGAATTGCGGCTTCACATTGAGTGGGCCGCCCCAGTACTGCTCGTTGCGCACGTATTCAGCGCGGTCGCCGCGCACGAAGCGCACGAAACGGTAAGGGCCGGTGCCGATCATCGCGCGGCCGTTGTCGAAATCGGCTTGCGCGGCCGCTTTTTCGCAGGCGCGCTTTTGCACGATGACGAGGTTCGAGAGGTCGAGCGGGAACCAGGCGTTGTTGGGCGTCGAGACGCGGATGCGCAGCGTGTGCTTGTCGGGCGCCTGCATGCCGACGATGTTGCGCACGAAGCTCGCAAAGCCGCTCGGCGTGCCGACGAGTTGCTTGGGCCGGTCGAGCGAGAAGATCACATCGTCGGCCGTGAAGTCGCTGCCGTCATGCCATTTGACGCCGGTGCGCAGTTTGAATTC